>JBOGGR010000424.1:0-3494 GCA_050744025.1 Acidimicrobiales bacterium | reverse complement strand
GCCCCGACCCGTCAGAGGAGGCGGGCCCCGCCGGCCGGGCCTGGCCACGTCCCTTGAACATCTCCAGCATCCGGTCGGTGACGGCCACGCCGCCGACGATGTTCAACGTCGCCAGGATGCAGGCGAGGAACGCCAGCGCCACCTCCAAGGGGCCGTGCGCCTCGTTGGCGATGAGCATGGCCCCGACCAGGATCACGCCGTGGATGGCGTTGCTGCCGGACATGAGCGGGGTGTGGAGGATGCTCGGGACCTTGGAGACGACCTCGTAGCCGACGAAGGCCGAAAGGACGAAGATGACCAGCAGCTCCACCGGCCCGTGGATCACTGTCCCCCCCCGCTGGCCGCCCCGCTGGCCGCCCCGCTGGCCGCCCCGTTCGCCGCCCCGTTCGCCGCCCCCTTCGCGGCCTCGCTGGCCGCCTCGCTGGCCCCCCCGTTCGTCCTCACCCCGGCGCCATCTCCAGCTGCTCCCGGGTGGGACCGTGGCGGACCTCGCCCCCGGCGGTCACGCAGCACCCCGCCACCACCTCGTCGTCGAAGTCGGGACGGACCTGACCGTCCGCCACCAGGAGCGCCACCAGGTTGGAGACGTTGCGGGCGTACAGCGAGCTGGCGTGGGTGGGCATGGTCGCCGCCAGGTCGGCCGGCCCCATCACGGTGACGCCGTGGTGCACGACGTCCTCTCCCACCCGGGTGACCTCGCAGTTCCCTCCCGTGGCGGCGGCCAGGTCCACGACGAGGGACCCCGCCCTCATCCCGTCGACCATGGCCGTCGTCACGAGCACCGGCGCCCGCCGCCCGGGCACGGCGGCGGTGGTGATCACCACGTCGGCCGCCGCCACGTGCGTGGCGATCATCGCCTGCTGGCGGGCGATGAAGTCGGCCGACTGCTCGCCTGCGTAGCCACCGGCCCCTTCCTGGGTCTCGAGCTCGAGCTCGAGGAAGCTGGCCCCGAGGCTGCGGACCTCGTCCCGGGCGGCCGCCCGCACGTCGTAGGCCCCCACCCGCGCGCCCAGGCGCCGGGCCGTGGCGATGGCCTGCAGGCCGGCCACCCCGGCCCCCATCACGAGGACCCTCGCCGGGGGAACGGTTCCAGCCGCCGTCATCAGCATCGGGAAGAACTTGGGCAGGCGACCGGCCGCCAGGAGGACTGCCCGGTAGCCGGCCACGGTGGCCTGGGAGGACAGGGCGTCCATGGACTGGGCCCGGCTGATGCGGGGCAGCAGCTCGAACGAGAAGGCGCTCACCTTGCGCTCGGTGAGAGCCCGGACCACCTCCAGGTGGGCGCCGGGCGTGAGGAAGCTGACCAGAGCCGAGCCTTCCGGGAGGAGGTCCACCTCCTCCACGGTCGGGGGCTGGACCCGGGCCACCACGTCGGCGCCGGCCATCGCCTCCCCCGGGCCCGGCGCCACCTCGGCCCCGGCCTCCCGGTAGGCGTCGTCGGAGAAGCCGGCCGCCACCCCGGCCCCGGCCTGCACGCGCACGTCGAGGCCGGCGGCGGCCAGGCGGGGGAGGGCGTCGGGGACCACGGCCACCCGCCCCTCCCCGGGACGCGACTCGAGAGGCACGGCCAGCTTCACTGCCATCATCCTGGCCCATACCGGGGCCGTCGTGCAGGTATGGCCGCCGATCGTCGAAACAGCAGCGGGTGCCCTTGGCCTCAGTGCCCACTCCCGCCGGGCGTGCCGGCGAGGGGGCCCGTCACCCACCCGACCGCGGCCGCCCCGCCCACCACCACCGCCGGCGGGCGGCCGCCGGCGAGGCGCACGACCTTGCTGCCGGCGACGGCGACGAAGCTGCCCCCCGCCGGGTCGGCGGCGAGGGCCGTCGGGGTGGTGCCGCCGGCTCCCTCGCCGGCCAGGAGGGTGGAGCGCCCGGTGCCCGGGTCGACGGCCAGGGCTCGCCAGCCGCCGGTGACGCAGTCCATGTACGGGGCGCAGCGGGGGGCCAGGACGACCAGCTGGCCGCCGAGCTGGCTCCCGTGGCGGGGGCTCGTCCAAGTGGCGTCGGCCCAGCCGGCGACGCTCTCACCGGGCGACGTGGGGGGCGGCGGGCCGACCAGCCGTGTCTTGGTCGCCGAGGGCGGCTGGGACGTGTCCAGGATCTCGACCCCCTGCCAGTTCGCTCCCCGGACCGACACCGCCAGGTGCACGCCGTCGGGCGCCCAGGCCAGGTGGGTCACCTGGGCTCCCGGGACCCCGGGCACGTGGGCGGTGGGGACGCCGGCCGGGAGGTGCACCGTCCAGCCGTTGCCGGCGCCGCTGTCGACGTTCCGCAGGAACACCGACCCGCCCAGGCACGGGGCCGTGTAGGCGAGGAGGCGGCCGTCCGCGCTGATGGCCGGGTCGGTCCCTCCGGTGGCGCTGTTCACTGCGTTGGGAGCAGGGACCATCAGGGAAGGGGCGCCGCCGCCTCCCTCGAGGGGGACCTGCCAGATGCTGGCGAAGCCGCAGGGCCCGGGCGCCGGGGACGGGTAGGCGATGTAGGCGACGCCGGCGCCGGGGGGGGGCCACCGACAGCCCGTAGGGGCGGGTGTGGGCGAACCCGGGCGGGGCTGCGACCGTGCGGATGACCGCGCCGGTGGTGGCCGAGACGACCTGGAGGGCCCCGCTGGCCCTGGCCACCAGGAGCGCGCTCGGCGAGAACGCGGCCGGCGGGGGCCGTCCCGTCGCCACGCTGGCCGGCGGGCCGAACGGCCGCAGCAGGGCCACGACGATCGCGGCCGCCACGGCCATGGCGGCGGCTGTGCCCACGGCAGCCGGGACGAGATGCCGGGGTCGGTGGGCCGGCCGGCGCGAGTAGGCGGCCGGCGCCCCGGCCGGCTCACCGTTCCCGGGGGGGCGGAAGGGGCGGGGGCGCAGAGCGGGGGCTGCGGCGGCGAAGAGGTGCCGGAGCCGGTCCTCCAGGTCCAGGTCGGTCATGCGGGTCCTTCCATCGCGGCGCGGAGCCGGGCCAGGCCCCGCCGGGTCAGCGTGCGGACGGTGCCCGGCCGGCAGCCGACGGCGGCGGCGATGTCGGCGTCGGCCAGGTCGAGCCAGTACCGCAGGACGAGGGCCTGGCGCTGGCGGGCGGTGAGGCGGTCGAGCAGGTCCCAGAGCTCGCCCGACTCGTCGGGGACGATCGGCTCCACGACGAGGTCCGAGCGGGGGACAGGGCGGCGCCGCTCCCTCGCCTGGCGCCTCGCTGCCGAGCGGCAGGCGTTGACCACGCTGGCTCGCAGGTAGGCCGCCGGCTGCCGGCCCAGGTCCGGGCGCCGGGCCAGCCGCTCGAACACGTCCTGGACCAGGTCCTCGGCGAGGGGGAGCGAGCCGGTCAGGAAGGTGGCGAGGCGGACCATGGCCACCCACCTGTCGTCGTACAGCTCGGCCAGGGCTTCCCCCTGCGTCCCGCCGTCCCCGGACGGGGAGCCCCCCGCGGTGCCCGTGGCCTCCCCGGCCCGCCCGCCCGAGCTGCCGCCGGCGGGCGCCCCCGCCCGGGATGCAGCCCGGCCCCGAGCC
>JBOGGR010000423.1:0-6975 GCA_050744025.1 Acidimicrobiales bacterium | reverse complement strand
CCTACGGGTCGTTCCACGGCCGGACCCTGGGGGCGCTGGCGGCGACTGGGCAGCCGGGGAAGCACGAGCCGTTCCGGCCGTTGCCGGGGGGGTTCCGGCACGTCGCCTGGGACGACCTCGGCGCCCTGGAGGCGGCCATCGACCCGACCGTGGCCGCCGTGCTCCTGGAGCCGGTGCTGGGAGAAGGAGGGGTGCGCGTCCCGTCACCTAGCTACCTCGAGGGGGTCCGGAGGCTCTGCGACGAGAGGGGCCTCCTTCTAATGGTCGACGAGATCCAGACGGGACTCGGCCGGACCGGGGCCTGGTGGGGGTTCCAGCACGACGGGGTCGTCCCCGACGTGGTCACGATCGCCAAGGCCCTCGGCAACGGGATGCCGATCGGGGCGTGCTGGGCCAGGGCCGAGGTCGCGGCCGCCTTCCGCCCCGGGGACCACGGCTCCACGTTCGGCGGTCAGCCGCTGGCGGCGTCGGCGGCTCGCGCCACCCTGGCCGTGATGGAGGCGGAGGACGTGCCGGCCCGGGCGGCCCGGGCGGGAGCGCGGCTCAGGGCCGGGCTCGAGGGCGCGCCCGGCGTGGCCGAGGTGCGAGGGCGGGGGCTGCTGCTCGGGGTCGTCGTGGCGCCTGCGGCGGCGCCGCCCGAGGTGGGGGCGCCGGCCGGGCGAGGGGCGCCGGGGGAGCCGGCCCGGGTGGCTGCAGCCCTGGCCTTGGAGCGAGGCCTCGTCGTCAATGCCGTTGCGGATGACGTCGTTCGCCTGGCCCCGTCACTGCTCGTCACGGACGACGAGGTCGACGAAGGGGTGGCCATCCTCAGGGGGGTCGTGGCCGACGCGGCGGAGCTGACCGGCGCGAGGAACGGGCCGTGAAGCTCGTGCCCGGCGAACTTGTGGTGTTCAGAGGTCGAAATGACCCGAAATCACCACAAGTTCGGCCGCGGGCGCCCCGCCATGGGGTCGGCTCGTGACCTGGCCTCCGGTCCCCCACCCGACCGGCCACCCGGCCCGCCATCCGGCCGGCCACCCGGTCCGCCATCCGGCCGGCCACCCGGCCCGGCACGTGCTGGAGGTCGACGACCTCACACCCGAGGAGCTGCTGGGGGTCCTCGACCTGGCCGAGGAGCCCGGGCTGCCGCCCGTCCTGGCGGGCCGGGGCATGGCGCTGCTGATGGAGAAGCCCTCTGCCCGCACCCGCAACGCCACGGAGATGGCGGTGGTCCAGCTCGGCGGTCACCCGGTCACGATCCGGGCCGATGAGGTGGGCATGGACCGGCGAGAGACGGTGGAGGACGTCGCCAGGACCCTGGGCTGCTACCACGCAGTCCTGGGAGCGCGTGTCTTCGCCCACGCCACCCTCGAGCGCATGGCCGCTGCGCTCGACGGGGCCGGCATGGCGGTGCCCGTCGTCAACCTGCTGTCCGACCAGGGCCATCCCTGCCAGGCGCTGGCCGACCTGCTGACCCTGCGGCAGTGCCTGGGCGAGCTGGCCGGGCGCACCGTCGCGTACGTGGGCGACGGCAACAACGTGGCTCGATCCCTCGCCCTGGGCGGCGTGATGGCCGGGATGCATGTGCGGGTGGCATCGCCACCGGGCTTCGCCCTCTCGCGGACCGACCTCGAGCGAGCCGTGGGGGCGCCGGTCGCCGGGGCGCCGGCGGGATTGGGGGCGCCGGCCGGCGGGGGGTCGGCCGCTCGGGCGCCGGTCGCCGGGACGCCGGCCGCCGGGACGCTGGAGCTCGCGAGCGAGCCGGCGGACGCCGTGGCCGGGGCCGACGCCGTGTACACCGACGTCTGGACGTCCATGGGCCGGGAGAGCGAGGCCGAGGGCCGGCGCCGGGCCTTCGAGGGGTTCTGCGTCGACGAGCGGCTCCTCGCCGGCGCGGCGCGCCATGCCGTCGTGCTGCACTGCCTGCCCGCACATCGCGGGGAGGAGATCGCCGCCTCGGTGATCGACGGTCCTCGCTCGGTCGTGTGGCGCCAGGCCGAGAACCGCGTGCACGCCATGCGGGGCCTGCTGGCCTGGCTCCTCGGCCCCGCCCCCGCCGGCCCCGCCCCCGACCCGCGAAGAGAGGTGACGGAGTCATGAGGCTGGCCAAGAACCAGCGTCAGCACCGCATCGCCCGCCTGCTGGAGCGCCAGGGCGTCCCCAGCCAGGCCCAGGTCGTGGAGCTGCTGGCGGCCGAGGGCGTGGTGGCGACCCAGGCCACGGTGTCCCGGGACCTGGAGGAGCTGGGAGCCGTGAAGGTGAGGGTGCCGGGCGGCGAGACCGTGTACGCCATACCCGAGCTGCCGAAGGACCAGCTCGTCCCCGAGGACCACCTGCGCCGGGTGATGGGGGAGTGGGTGGTGGAGGTGGCGCACTCCGCCAACCTGGTCGTGCTGCGGACCCCGCCGGGGTCGGCCCACGTGGTGGCGTCGGCATTGGACCGGGCCGGGCTGCCCGACGTGGTGGGCACGGTGGCGGGTGACGACACGATCGTGGTCGTGGCCACCGAATCAGCCGGTGGCGCCGAGCTCGCCCTGCACCTCTCGGGCCTCGCCGGCCTGTAGACCTGGCAGGAGCAGGAGCGAGCAGGAGCGAGCGGAGGGAGAGACGGGTGGCAAAGCGCGTGGTGCTGGCCTACAGCGGCGGCCTCGACACCTCGGTGGCCGTGCGGTGGCTGACAGAGGAGCTGGGCGCCGAGGTCATCGCCCTCGCGGCCGACGTGGGCCAGGGCGGCGACTGGGACGCCATCCGCGACCGGGCGACGGCGGCGGGGGCGGTGGAGGCGCTGGTGGTCGACGTGCGGGAGGAGTACGCCCGGGACTTCGTGGGGCCCGCCCTGCTCGCCAATGCCAGGTACGAGGGCAAGTACCCGCTGGTGTCGGCCCTGTCCCGCCCCGTGATCGCCCGCCACCTGGTGGCGGCGGCCCGGGAGCACGGCGCCGAGGCCGTGGCCCACGGCTGCACCGGCAAGGGCAACGACCAGGTCCGTTTCGAGGTGTCGACCAGGGCCCTCGCCCCGGATCTCGAGATCATCGCCCCGGTGCGGGGGTGGGGGCTGACCCGGGAGCAGTCGATCGGCTACGCCGAGCGCTGGGGCATCCCCGTGCCCGTGACCAGGGCCAGCCCGTACTCGATCGACCAGAACCTCTGGGGCCGCACGATCGAGTGCGGCATCCTCGAGGATCCCTGGGCGCAGCCCCCCGAAGAGGTCTTCTCGCTCACGACCCCCGTGGCCACCGGCCCCGTGGAGGTGAGGATCTCTTTCGAAATGGGCCTCCCTGTGGCCCTCGACGGCCGCCCGCTCCCGCTCCACGAGCTCATCGCCGAGCTCACCGCGGTGGTCGGCTCCTATGGCTGGGGCCGAATCGACATGGTGGAGAACCGCCGGGTGGGGATCAAGAGCCGGGAGGTCTACGAGTGCCCAGGCGCCCTGGCCCTGCTCATGGCGCACGCCGACCTGGAGGACCTGACCCTGGAGCGGGACCTCGCCCACGAGAAGGCCAGGCTCGAGCCACGGTGGGCCGAGCTCGTCTACGACGGGCTGTGGTTCTCGCCCCTGAAGGGGGCGCTGGACGCGTTCATGGCCGAGAGCCAGCGCCACGTGACCGGCGAGGTCCGGCTGCGCTGCGAGGTGCCGGGGCGGTGCTTCGTCGCCGGCCGGCGGAGCCCCGTCGGGCTGTACGACTACGGGCTGGCCACCTACGAGGCGGCCGACACGTTCGACCAGAGCCTCTCCGAGGGGTTCGTCCGCCTCTGGGGCCTCGGCCTCTCGACCTGGGCCGCCCGCCAGGGCGGCCCAGGGACGGCGTCCGGCGGGGCCGGGGCCCCGGGCGGGCGGAGGGGCACG
This sequence comes from Acidimicrobiales bacterium, assembly GCA_050744025.1. Lineage (GTDB taxonomy): Bacteria > Actinomycetota > Acidimicrobiia > Acidimicrobiales > JAJPHD01 > JBOGGR01. Next base: position 3,149 of record JBOGGR010000423.1, on the reverse strand, counting down.
GCGGCCGGCGGAGGGGGTGGCGGATGACGCTGTGGCACGGGCGGTTCGGGGACGACCCGGCCGGCGAGCTGGTCGCCTTCACCGAGAGCCTGTCCTTCGACCGGAGGCTGGCGGCGGACGACCTGACCGGCTCCCGGGCGCACGTCCGCGGGCTGGAGCGGGCCGGGGTGCTCTCCGCCGAGGAGGCGGCTGTCCTCTTGGCGGCGCTCGATCGGGTGGGCGAGGAGCTGGCCGGGGACCAGATGCCATTCAGCCCCTCGGACGAGGACATCCACACGGCAATCGAGCGGCGGGTGACCGAGATAGCGGGGGACGTGGGGGCCAAGCTCCACACCGGCCGCAGCCGCAACGACCAGGTCGCCGTCGCCCTGCGCCTCTGGTGCCGGCGTGAGCTGGCCCTGGTGGCCGGCCGGGTGCTGCGGTTCCAGCGGGTGCTGCTGGCCCGGGCCGAGGAGGCCGAGGACGCCTACCTGCCCGGGTACACCCACCTCCAGAGGGCCCAGCCGGTGCTCCTCGCCCACCACCTGCTGGCGCACGGGTGGGCGCTGGCCCGGGACGTCGACCGCCTGCTCTCCACCGTGGCCCGCCTCGACGTGTCGCCCCTCGGCGCCGGGGCGCTGGCCGGCTCGTCGCTCCGGCTGGACCCCGACTGGGTGGCGGCCGACCTCGGGTTCGGCGGTCGCTTCGAGAACTCGCTCGACGCCGTGAGCGACCGTGACTTCGTGGCCGAGGCGGTCTTCGACCTGGCCCTGCTCGGCGTCCACCTGTCCCGGGTGGGGGGGGAGGTGGTGCTGTGGACCACCGAGGAGTTCGGGTTCCTGCGCCTGGACGACGCCTGGGCCACGGGCAGCTCCATGCTCCCCCAGAAGAAGAACCCCGACATCGCCGAGCTGGCCCGGGGCAAGGCCGGCCGCCTCATCGGCCACGTCACCGCCGTGCTGGTCACCCTGAAGGGCCTCCCCCTCGCCTACAACCGGGACCTCCAGGAGGACAAGGAGCCCCTCTTCGACGCTGTCGACCAGGTGAGCCAAGCCCTCGCCGCCCTCGGGGGCCTCCTCTCCAGCGCCACGTTCGACCTGGAGCGGATGCGGGCGGCCGCCGACGGCCAGGCCGTGGCGGCCGTCGACCTGGCCGAGTGGCTGGTGGACCGGGGCATGGCTTTCCGCCGGGCCCACGCCGCGGTGAGCGCCCTGGTGCGGGACTCCCTGCAGCGCCACGTCCCCCTGGCCGAGCTGGTCGAAGCCCACCCCGCACTGGGGGCGGAGGCCCTGGCGCTCCTGGAGCCAGGGGTGGCGGTCACTCGCCGCACCACGCCGGGCGGCGCCGGCCCGGGGCCGGTGGCCGTCCAGGTCGAGCGCTTCCGCCACCGCCTGGAGGTGGACGGCGAGAGGGTGGGCCACGGTGGCTGACCGTGAGCGCCCGGAGCGCCGGCCCCGGTGAGGCCGAGAGCGCCGGCCGCCCCCCTGGTGCCTGCTCCGGTGAGGCCGAGAGCGCCGGCCGCCACCCCGGTGCCTGCTCCGGTGAGGCCGAGAGCGCCGGCCGCCCCCCTGGCGCCGGCCCTGGTGCCGCCCCTCGCCCCGATCCCCCGGAGCTTCTACGGGCGGGACTCCCTGGACGTGGCCCCGGAGCTGCTGAACATCCTGGTCGTGGCGGGCGAGCGCGTCGGGCGCATCGTCGAGGTGGAGGCATACCGGGGGGAGGAGGACCCGGCGTCCCACGCCTACCGGGGCATGACCGGGCGCAACGCCACCATGTTCGGGCCGCCCGGGCACCTGTACGTGTACCTGAGCTACGGGATGCACTGGTGCGCGAACGTCGTGTGCGGCGCCGACGGCCTCGCCCGGGCCGTCCTCCTGCGGGCGGTGGCGCCGGTGGCCGGGGTCGAGGCCATGCGAGCGGCCCGGCCGGCCGCCCGGCGGGACCGCGACCTCGGGAACGGACCTGGGAAGCTGGGCCAGGCCCTCGGCCTGACGAGGGACCACGACGGCGCCGACCTCGTGACCGGCGACCGGGGCATCCGCCTGGCATCCGACGGGACGCCCCCTCCCCGCCGCCCCGAGAGGGGGAATCGGGTGGGGATCAGCGCCGGCACCGAGCACCGGTGGCGGTGGTGGGTGGCGGGAGATCCGAACGTCTCGCGGCCGCCTCGCCCTGCCCCAGGACCGGGCACGGTTGACGCTTCCGGTCGCGGCTGCTAGATTGGCTCTTCGCCCCGAGCGGCATGGACTGCGGCTCGGGTGCCCACCCCGGTGGGCATCAGGTGGTGGTGACACTGCGAGGTGTTGACACTGCAGAGTGTTGACAGACAGTGCTCCGCCCCGGTGGCGCAGCGTGGCACCAACTCCCTCTCCGGGTGCGTGCCCCGACCGCTCCTTGAAAACGGAACAGAGATAGCCAAAAGCCAGTGCGGGCGACCCCGCCGGCCCGAGAAGGGCACTGCCCTCCGACGGTGGGTGGAGTCGCGCAAGTCAATGCACTGAAGAGACGGACGACGTCTGTCCGAGGTGCCAGTCGGCCGAGGGGGTCAGTGCCCCCGGAGCCGGCTCTCCAGGTCGAAGGGGAACCGCCCCCCAAGGGCGGGGCCCTGCGATCTCGATGGAGAGTTTGATCCTGGCTCAGGACGAACGCTGGCGGCGTGCTTAATACATGCAAGTCGAACGGAGCCCATCCGGTGGCAACACCGGGGAAGGCTCAGTGGCGAACGGGTGCGTAACACGTGAGCAACCTGTCCCGGAGACCGGGATAACACCGGGAAACCGGTGCTAATACTGGATGTCCCCACCGAGCCGCATGGCTGGGTGAGGAAAGCCTGCGTCCTTGGATGCAGACGCCCCGGGAGGGACTCGCGGCCTATCAGCTTGTTGGTGGGGTAACGGCTCACCAAGGCTTCGACGGGTAGCTGGTCTGAGAGGACGATCAGCCACACTGGGACTGAGACACGGCCCAGACTCCTACGGGAGGCAGCAGTAGGGAATCTTGCCCAATGGGCGAAAGCCTGAGGCAGCAACGCCGCGTGGGGGATGAAGGCTCTCGGGTTGTAAACCCCTTTCAGCAGGGACGAAATTGACGGTACCTGCAGAAGAAGCCCCGGCCAACTACGTGCCAGCAGCCGCGGTAATACGTAGGGGGCGAGCGTTGTCCGGATTTAT
>JBOGGR010000422.1:0-11550 GCA_050744025.1 Acidimicrobiales bacterium | reverse complement strand
AGCGCCGGCGGGGCGAGCGGTGCCGGGGCGAGTGGTGGCGCCGCCGGGGCGGGCGCAGGCGCCGCCCCCTCCCCGGGCTCGACTGCTGACGCCCAGGCGCCGGGCGCCGCCACGGTCAGCAAGGGGCCCGAAGCGGCCGGGGGACCGTCGGGCCCCGGGGAGCCGCCGCTCGGGACCGGGACCGAGCCTTCTGGCCCAGTCACCGGCGCCGGGCCAGAGGGGGCGGCGGCGTCGGGGCCGCGGACCATCTCGTCGGACCCGGCCGAGCCGGTCGACCTGATCGGGGTGGCCGGCCGGTCGGTGGCCCGCCGGGCGATACCCGCGGTCGCCGCCGCCTTCGGGCTGGCCGTGGCCGGCGTCGTCTGGCGACGGCTGCGCCATTGAGGGAGACGGGGGACAGCGCCCCCCTGGCCGAGGTCCCTTCGGATGCCGGCGGTGACAGAGGTGAGGCTGCCCCGGTCGAGGCGCGGGGTGAGCCGGCCCTGGTGACTGCGTCGAGGCCGACTGCGGCTGCCCGCTCGAGGAGCCCTGTCGCCGCCGGGGCGCCCGGAGAGCCCGCCCAGGTGGCTGCCCTGCTGGGGCGCCCGCCTCGAGGCGGGTACGAGGTCGCCGTCCGGGCCGCCGACGGCTCGCCGCTGGTCCTTCGCAACGACCCGCTCCTCTTGGACGGGACGCCCATGCCCACCCGCTGGTGGCTGGTGGGCCGCGCCGAGCGGGAGGCGGTGAGCCGCCTGGAGGCCGAGGGGGGGGTGCGGGAGGCGGCGGGGGCGGTAGACCCGATGGCGGTGGCCGCCGCCCACGTGCGTTACGCCGCCGAGAGGGACGCGGCGCTTCCGGACGGCCACAGGGGCCCGCGGCCGAGCGGCGGGGTGGGGGGCACCCGGCGGGGGGTCAAGTGCCTTCACGCCCACCTGGCCTGGCACCTGGCCGGCGGCGACGACCCGGTCGGGCGCTGGGTGGCCGATCACCTGGCGATCCCGTCCCCGGCCGCCGCCCCGGTGGCTCAGAGCTCGCCCGGCGCCGGCGGCTGGGTGCTGGGAGCGAACTGTGTCGACGACGAGCCACATGTTGACCCTTCGTCGACACAGTTGGGGTCAAGGGCAGGAACTGTGTCGACGACGAGCCACATGTTGACCCTTCGTCGACACAGTTCAGGGGCCTCCGGGCCCGAGCGGGGCGGCGGCAGGGAGCGGCGATGAGACGGGACCCTCTGGCGATGAGCGGCGAGGAGCGGTGCCCTCCGGTGGAAGGCGGGGACGCCGCCAGCGGCGCCGTGGCGGCGGTCGACTGCGGGACCAACTCCACCCGCCTGCTCGTCGCCGACGGCGAGGGTCGTACCCTGGTGCGGCTCATGCGGATCACGCGGCTGGGGCAGGGGGTCGACGCCTCAGGCCGGCTCGCGCCGGAGGCCGTCGAGCGGACCGTGGCCGTGCTCGGGGAGTACCGGGCCGAGATGGACCGCCTCGGGGTGGTGGCGCTGCGGGCGTCGGCAACGTCCGCCGCCCGGGATGCCGCCAACCGGGAGGACTTCTTCGCGCCGGCCGAGGACGTCCTCGGGCGGCGGCCCGAGCTGCTGTCGGGCGACGAGGAGGGACGACTGTCCTTTGCCGGGGCCACGGCGGACCTGGACCCGGGCCGGGGCCCGTACGTGGTGCTCGACATCGGTGGCGGGTCGACGGAGGTGGTGCTCGGGCCGCCGCCCGGCACCCGGGGGCTGGCGCCGGCGGGCGCGGTGTCGGTCGACGTCGGGTGCGTACGCCTGACCGAGCGCCACCTCCACCACGACCCGCCCCTCCCCGCCGAGATGGAGGAGGCCTCCCGAGCCGTTGGGAGGGCCGTAGACCAGGTGGTCGAGGCACTGCCGGGCCTGCGGGGGGCTCGGGAGCTGGTGGGCCTGGCCGGGACGGTCACGACGCTTGCCGCCATCCACCTGGGCCTGGCCCGGTACGACCGGGAACGCACCCATCACAGCGTGCTGACCCGGGGCCAGGTGGACGGGCTGCTCGCGGGCCTGGCCGGGGAGGACCGGGCTGCGCGCCTTCGCCGTCCCGGGCTGGAGGAGGCCAGAGCCGACGTGATCGTCGGGGGCGCCCTCGTCCTCGCCGGCGTGATGAGCCGGCTGGGGCTCGGAGCCTGCCTGGTGTCGGAGTCCGACATCCTGGACGGCATGGTGATGACCCTCCTGGCGTCCGGGGGGGGCGTCCCGGGGTCGGCGGCCGGGTGAGCGCAGCCGGCCCGCGGATCGGGGTCCTGGCTGATCTGGACGGCACCGACCTGACGCCGTGGCTGGCCCTGCGGGTGCTCCGGGCCGAGATGAGGCGGCGGACGCCGGGCTGCGAGGTCGTTGCCCTCAGCCCTGCCGCAGCCGCCACGCCCCTCGACGGCGGTGAGCCAGTGGAACCGGCTGGCCCGTGGACGGCCGAGCGCCGGGCCGAGCTGGCCAGCGACCTCGACGGGGTTGCCGTCATCCTGGTGCCGGAGGGGGGGCGCCCGGGCGCGAGGTGGCCTCCCCCTGAGGGCCTCGGCGTCGAGCACGACGGCGCCTGCCCGGGCGCCCGCCTCGAGCCCGGAAGCCTGGCGGCGCTGGCCGCCGGAGCCTTCAGCTCCGGCGGCCTGGACCGGCGCCTGGGCTGGCTGCGCCTGATGGGCTGGCACCCGGGCACGGGGCGAACCCTGGTCGTCGACACCGAAGGAGCCAGCCCCCTGGGCGTGGCCGCGGCCCTGGACGTCCTGGGCCCGATCACCCACCGTCATCCGGACGTGTCGGTCCTGGTGCTGGGTGTCGGTCCGGGTGCCGAGCTCCCCGCCTGGGTGATGCCGCTGATCGAGCCCCTCAGCGCCGAGGACGTGGTGGCCGTCCACCGGGCCGCCCTCATGGTCCTCGGAGCGGCCCCGGCGTCCGAGGGCCTGGCTCGGGCCTACGGGCGGCGGTTCGGGGCACTGCCCGACTCCGGCAGCACCGCCGGTGACCTGGGCGCGGCCGTGGAAGCCGTGCTCGCCGGGCCCAGCCGGGAGAACCAGGGGCAGGACGCCGGGACGGGATCGGCCGGAGAGCCTGGGCACGCTGCTCACGGCATCGAGGACCAGCTGGCTGCCTGGGCCGTCCGGGTCCGAGGGCAGGCGGGCCGGCGCTCGGCTCAGGTGGAGCCGGCGGTGACGACGGAGGCGGGGGCGGCAGGCCTCCTCGCCGCGGCCCACCAGGCCCAGAGAAGGCACTCGGCCCGGGTCGGCCTGCTGGTGGCCGAGCTGCTCACCGCCCACCTTTGCCGCCAGCGGGAGATCGAGGCCCGGCTGGCCGAGCTGCGCACGGAGGCGTCGGAGGGCTATGCCCGTCACGAGGCAGAGCTGGGGGCGCTGCGAGCCGAGATCGTCGCCCTCCGGACCCACGTGGAGGCCCTGACCGGGGACCGGGACGGGCTGCGGACGGCACTCGCCGCGTCGGGGGACGGGCGCGACCGGCTGGAGAGGGAGCTGGAGGCGACGCGAGCGACGCGGCTGTTCCGATGGACTGCAGGGCCGCGGCGGGTGTACGGGGCCATCCTGCGGAGGCGGCGATGAGCGGCCCCATCCGCGTGCCGGCGGTGGACCGCCCGCTGGTCTCGATCCTCGTGCTCACGTACGGAGCCGGGGACTGGGTGGCCCGGGCGCTGGCGGCGCTGGTGGCCAGCACGGCGCCGGTGTACGAGCTGGTGGTCCTCGACAACGCCTCCCCGGACGGCACTGGGTCCTGGTTGGCCGACAACCTGGAAGGGGCCACGCTGCTCCGCAACGACACGAATGTCGGGTTCGGGCCGGGCCAGAACCAGGCCGCCCTGGCGGCGCGGGGCCGCTACCTCTGCCTGCTCAACAGCGACGCCCTCGTCGAGGCCGGCTGGCTCGAGCCGCTCGTGGCCGACCTGGAGCAGGTCCGGGACTGCGGGGCCGTCGTCCCCCGCCTGCTCAACCTGGACGGGACCCTCCAGGAGGCGGGCGCAGTGGTGGGGGCAGAGGGGTGGACCATGGCCATGGGCTACGGCGACGACCCGGCCAGGCCGTGGTACCGCTTCCCGCGCTACGTGAGCTACGGGTCGGGAGCCTGCCTGTGCCTCAGGCGGTCGACGTTCCTCGAGCTGGGCGGCTTCGACGCTCGTTACGGGCTCGGGTACTACGAGGACGTGGACCTGTGCTTCCGGCTCCGGGAGCAGGGCATGCGGATCGTCTACGAGCCCCGGTCGGTCGTGCGCCATGTGCGGGGCGCGTCCAGCCCGGCCGCGGGCGTGGTCAGGCTGCGGGAGCGGAACGCCCAGCGGTTCCGGGACCGGTGGCCGCACGCGCTCTCCTTTCTGCCGTCGCTCGCCGACCTGCCGGCCCACCCGTACCGGGTGGTGGCGGCCCGTGACGTGGAGGCCCCGGACCGGGTCCTCGTGATGGGCGCGCGCCTGCCGCGCTCGGCGGAGGACCGCGTGGCCCGCCTGGCTCTCGGGATGATGGCGGCTTGCGGGGAGACCAGGGTCACCGTCGTCGGGCTGGCCGACGCCGAGCCGGCCGAGGAGATGGCCAGCCTGATGGACGCGGGCGTGGAGCTCGTCTGGGGGATCGACGACTGGGACGACTGGATGGAGCGGTGCCGGTGTCACTACTCGGTGGCCGTGGTCACGCCGGGCGGGGCCGGGACGGCCGGGCGGGCCTTGGAGCTCCTGGCCGCCTACCAGCCCCAGGCGGCGGTGGTGGTGGACGTGGAGGGGCCCGGAGAGCTGAGGTCGTTCCCGCCCGAGGTCCTGGCCAGGGCCGAGGCGATCTGGTGCGAGGACCAGTGGCAGGAGGGGGATCTCGAGCGGGCGCTGGCCGGCGTCGGGGTGGTGACGACCGGGGCCGCCGGGTGGGGGGGCCGGGTGGCCGGCTGGTCCCACCGCCGGCCGGCCTCCTCGGCGAGCCTCGGCCCCTGAGCCAGGCCGGGCCAGGAGGGCAAGGCGGGGCCAGGAGGGGACGGCCGCTCCCCTGCCACGGCCGTCGAGGCCCCTGGCTCAGAGTTAGGGCTGCAGCCGCGGCCGCGGCAGCGGCTGCTGCCTGAACGGGTTCTCGATCGCCACCCCGCGGAGGACCTCTCCGTCGGCGAGGTCCTCGGTCAGCACCCGCTCGCACCCGGCTGCCCTGGCCGCCTCCACCACCAGCGCATCCCACAGTGATATTCGCGACGTCCTGCTCGTCTCGACGGCCGCCAGGACCATCGGGACCTCGATCACGACGACGTCCAGGCGGGCCAGACCGGCCACAGCCCGGGCGGCCCGCTCCTCGCTCAGGGGCCGCCGCAGCTTGCGGGTGACGGTCACGTACAGCTCCTGGAGGACCTGGGTGCTCACCACCAGATCGTCGGGGTCCGCCTGGAGGATGCCGGCCGCCACTGCGTGCTTCGCCGCTTCCTCAGGGCTCTCGTCGACGGCGTAGACGCAGACGTTGGTGTCGAGGAACGACCTACCTCCGCTCATGGAGCTCGTCTCGGGTCCAGGCCCGCCCGCCACTGCCGGCACCGGCGCCGCCCACGGCCTCGAGGAACTGCCTGATGCCGTCGGCGGCGCCGGACTCGCCGGCCAGGCGGGCCAGGTAGCCACGGACCAGGGCATTCACCGATGTCCCCTGCTGGAGGGCCCGCACCCGAGCCCGTCGCAGGACGACCTCGTCCACGGTGAGGGTCAGGTTGGTCGCTCCGGTTTGCCTGTGCCCCACGGATACAGTGTAGCACGGGTCATGGTGGACGGCGATCGACGCGCCAGCGTCTCGGACCATTGTCAGTTGGCTGGTGGTCAGGTGGTCATCTGGAGAGGGCGCTCGTCGTAGGTGGTCCAGATCGGGTAGTCGCGGCCTGGCCGGTCTGTCATCTCGACGTGGCCGGCCGAGGACGTGCTCGACGCTGCGGCTCTCGGCGGGCTCGACCATCCGGCCGAGGCTGGCCAGGAATCGGCTCGAACCTGGACCAGGGCTCCTCGCCCCTGGCTGGTCAGGCTCCGAGGACGGCCTCGGCGGTGGCAGCCACGAACGATGCCCGATCGCCGTGGGCCCGGCGGGCCCAGGCCTGGCCCTGCCGGCCGAGCTGGTCCCGTGTAGGCGGATCGAGGAGCCGATCGACACAGGCGACCATCTGGGGAAGGGTGTCGAACCACAGGCCGCCGCTGGCCCGCTCGGCGTGGTGGCGCGCAGCGCCTGACCGGGCCGGCACGACGACCGGTGTGGCGAGCAGGAGGGACTCCAGCACGGCGGGGGCCAGCACGCTGGGCGGCCCCAGCTCCAAGGTGGCCACGGCCCCGTCCATGAGATGCCACCGGGTGGCAGGATCGAGGGGCGCGGAGCGCTGCTGGCCCCGGCCGCGGATCACGTCGGTGCTGTCGTGCGTGGCCACGACGAGCGTCAGGTCGGGGAAGCGCAGGGCCAGGTGGGCGACCTCGGCGGGAAGGGCGTCGGGGCCCCGGCCAGCGCCGGCGCCGGCGCGGTCGGCCAGGACGAGGAGCCACTCGCCTCCCGCCCAGCCGGGGGGTCGCAAGCCGCCGCCCTCGGCCGGTGCCGGCGGCTCGAGGGCGACGCCGAGGGAGAGGGCCGGTCGCGGTGGCCCGCCCGGCGAGAGGGGCCCGCCCGGCGAGAGGGGCCCGCCCGATGAGGGGGGCCCGCCCGATGAGGGGGCCGGCCGGCTGGCGCGGACCCGGTCGAGCACGTCGGCCTCGGGCTCGCCAGTGGCCAGGACGGCGTCCCATCCGTCGAGCACGCCGTCGGCGAGGCTGAGGCGCAGAGACAGGTCTTCGACCGCCAGGGGGAGGAGCACCGACCGCCACGGCCTGTCGCCGTCACCGGGCGCGCCGGGGCCGGCGGCACCTCCCGGCTCGCTGCCACTGGGCCCGACCGGGGAGCCGGCACCACGTCGAGCGGCCAGGCTGGCCAGGGTGGCGGCCAGCTCGTGACTGTGACCGGCGACGACCACGACATCGGGGAAGAGGGCACGCAGCATGGGAACGAGGACCGGCGAGGTGCCCGCGAGGCGTCGCATCCTGGCCCGTACCCACGAGGGGATGGCAGCCGGCTCGCCAGGGTGGCCGGCGGTTATGGCGGTGAGGAGCAGCGAGGCCCGGTGGGGGTCGGGAGGTGGGGAGGGGAGGGTGGCGACCGTGAACACCCCGTCGGCGGCCGGTCCGTGTGGTCCCTGTGGGCCCGCCGCCCCAGTGGGCCAGCCGCTGGGCACCAGCACATGGACGTCGGCGTCCATGGCCACGGCCGCTCCGACCCGGCGGGCGAGGAAGCTCGCCTCGTCTGCGGGTTCCTCTGCGGTCGCCCACGTGCTGGTGACGAGAGCCACCAGGGGGCGGTGGGAGCGCGCCGAGCTCATGAGCACCCGGTCTCCTTCGGCCTGGCCAGGTGGAGGTGGCCGGGCGGGGGGCCGGTCCGGCGCTCTGGCCGGTGCTCTGGCTCGGTCGGAGACGCAGCCAGGTGCTCGAGCACCTTGGCCGCGATGGTGGCGAGGGTCTCGATCTCCTTCGGGGTGAGGAGGTCGATCAGGTGGGCTCGGACCGATCCGACGTGGAGGGGTGCCGCTTCGCGGAGCGCCTTGCACCCCGACTCGGTGAGCGTCACCGTCGCGCCGCGCGCATCGTCCCTGCACTCGCCGCGAAGCACGAGTCCCCGGCGCTCCATGCGCCCGACGTGATGGGCCAGGCGGCTGGTGGACCACAGAAGTCGTTCGGCCAGGGCACTTGCACGCCAGGGCGGCTCGGCGGCCTCGGTCAGGGTGGACAGCACGTCGTAGTCGGAGTCGGACAGCCCTGAGTCCCGCGCGAGGTCGCGGGCGATCTGCAAGTCGAGGAGCGTGCGCATACGCCGGTAGCCCCGCCACGCCCGCTCCTCGGGTTCGCTCAGCCAGCGCACGGGTGCCACGAGCCCACGATAGTGCTCGAGGTGCTTGACGTGTCAGGCACTGTTTCCGGGGCGACTCCCTCCCCGGCCGCCTCCCTCGGCCTCGGGTTGGCTGGTTCAGCTCGTAGCTCGTAGCGAGCTGATACTGGTCGAAGTGCGTGTTGGCCCTGGGATGCGGGTGCCGATATGGTATAGTTCCTATACCATGATCACGTGGAATTCCAGTTCGACCCGGCCAAGAGCGCGGGGAACGAGGCCAAGCACGGGCTCGACTTCGTGCAGGCCCAGGAGCTGTGGAACGACGCAATGCGGGTCGAGGTCCCGGCCCGGACGATGGACGAACCCAGGTGGCTCGTGATCGGGCGCGTCGGAGTGCAGCACTGGTCGGCGGTGGTGACGTACCGGGGCGAGCGGACGCGGATCATCTCGGTCCGCCGTTCGCGGCCCGAGGAGGTGGCAATCCATGAAAGCTGAGGAGCTCGACAGGGCCTTCGACCAGGGAGAGGACGTCACCTCGGCGCTCGACCTCACGTCGGCACGGCGCCCGGGTCTCGAGCAGCGCCGGGTGAACGTTGATTTTCCGGCTTGGATGATCGCGGCGCTCGACCGGGAAGCGAAGCGTCTCGGCGTCACTCGTCAATCGATCATCAAGGTGTGGGTCGCCGAGCGCCTGGAGCACGGCGACCCCACCGCGGCATGATCTGCTATGGAAGTTGTTCGGCCAGGGCGCTTGCATGCCAGGACGGCTCGGCGGCCTCGGTCAGGGTGGACAGCACGTCGTAGTCGGAGTCGGACAGCCTCAGCGTAGATCGGGCTCGATGCCCCGAGCACCGATCGACAGCCGGGGCGTGGGCGACAGCTCCGGTCATCGACTATCGTCGATTACCGATGGGCGAGGGTCCGTTGGGCAGGGAGGTGGCCGAGGCGTACGCGGGCTGGTTCCGGGCCCTGGCCGACCCAACGCGAGTACAGCTGCTGGCCCTGCTGGCACGACAACCTACGGCGTTGTCGGTGGGAGAGCTGACGGCCCGTCTGCCCGTCGGCCAGTCGACGGTGAGCCACCACCTCGCCGTGCTGGTCGCTGTCGGCTTCGTCAATGTGCGCCGGCAGGGAGCCAGCTCGCTCTACGCGGTCAACCCGCGCTGCGCGGAGTGCTTTCCGACCGCCGCCGATGTGGTCATGGGTCGGCGACCGCCCGAACCTGGCCAAGCGAGCTGTGAGTGGGAGAGGGAGATGGTTCGATGACCGAGCAGTACGACATCCGGGAGGCCGTCCGTCGGCGCTACGCCGCCGCGGCCGGCCGCTTCGCTGGTGGTGGCCGGCGTGGGGCCCAGGCGCTGGACGCGTCCTGCTGCGGGCCAGCCACGGTCGGTACCATCGACGCCGAGGGCCATGAGGTGTTCGGCCCAGGCCTCTACGGCGAGGAGGTGCGTGGCGACCTGTCCGACGACGCGGTAGCGGCATCGCTGGGCTGCGGGGTGCCCACCGCGGTGGCGGACCTCTGCTCGGGCGAGACCGTCCTCGACCTGGGCTCCGGGGGGGGCGGGGACGTGGTGATCTCGGCCAGTCGGGTCGCTCCTGACGGGAAGGTGATCGGCCTGGACATGACCACCGAGATGCTCGAGCTGGCCCGGGCCAACGCCACTGCGGCGGGGGTGACCAACGTCGAGTTCCTCCACGGCTACCTGGAGGAGATCCCGCTGCCTGCAGCGAGCGTCGATGTCGTGATCTCCAACTGCGTCATCAACCTGGCAGCCGACAAGCGCGTAGTGCTGGCCGAGGTTGCCCGAGTGCTCCGCCCCGGTGGGCGGATGGCGATCTCCGACATCCTCGCAGACCCCGACATGGACGCCGAGACCAGATCCGACGTCGCCGCGTGGACCGGATGCGTGGCGGGCGCCCTCACCGAAGCGGAGCTCCGCCAGGCCCTGACCGAGGCTGGCTTCACCGGCATCGAGATCACCGAGACCCACCGCGTCCACCGCCACGCAGGAGCAGCGATCATCCGGGCGAGCAGGTAGCGATCCGCAATCCCGCTCCGACGCACCCGCAGCACCCGGTGGCGGAGGATCATTCGTAATTCGCTGACCCGCGGGTTGGCGGGTGGTGACGTTGATCCGGTTGAACAGGTTTGTGACCGCGATCATCAGGACGATCGCGCTCAGCTGACGTTCGTCGTAGTGGCGTGTCGCCTCGTCCCACACCTCGTCCGGGACGGGGTCGCTGCGGTCGCTGAGGCGGGTGGCGGCCTCGGCAAGTGCGAGGGCGGCGCGCTCGGCGTCGGTGAAGTACGGCGCGTCTCTCCAGGCGGCCACGGCGAACAGGCGGCGCTGCTCGGCTTCGTCTGTCTGCCTGGCGGGGTCATAGCCAGAGGCGACGCAGAAGCTGCAACCGTTGATCTGGCTGGCCCGCAGGTGCACCAGGTGCAGCGTCTCCGCTGGCACGCCTCCCTTCTGGGTGGCGGCGCGCAGCGCCTTGATCGCCGGCGCCGCCTCGTCGAGGACCATCTTCATCCGCGGCTGCAGGGTGCTCGTGGCTGCGCTCATGCTGCCTCCTCCTACTGTTGCTGGGTCGGTTCGGTCACACCGGCGGTGTCTCGCCGGTCTCACTGCTGAAGACCGATGGCGACGGAGGAATGTGACCGAATGAGCGAAGCCGATTGGCTGGCGGCACGGTTCGAGGAGCAGCGCGGTCGTCTGACCGTGATGGCGCAGCGGATGCTCGGCTCGGCTACCGAAGCCGACGACGCAGTCCAGGAGGCATGGCTCCGCCTCAGCCGCACGGACGCGCAGGTGATCGAGCACCTCGGCGGCTGGCTGACCACGGTCCTCGCACGCGTGTGCCTGAACATGCTGCAGTCGCGCCGGTCGCGGCCCGAGACACCGGTCGGCGCAGATCTTCCCGAGCCGCCTCTCGCCCCCGCCGCCGCCACCGATCCCGAGCGGCAGGCGCTGCTGGCCGACTCGATCGGCCTGGCGCTTCTCGTCGTCCTTGACCGCCTGGCGCCCACCGAGCGTTTCGCGTTCGTGCTCCACGACGTGTTCGGGGTTCCATTCGAGCAGATCGCGCCGGTCGTCGACCGCACCCCGGCGGCGACGCGCAAGCTCGCAAGCCGGGCGCGCCAGCGCGTACAGCAAGGCGACCCACCCGCCGACCAGGATCGACTCGGCTGCGCCAAGCTGGTCCACGCGTTCCTGGTCGCGGCCCGCAGCGGTCAGTTCGACGCGCTGCTTGCCGTTCTCGACCCCGATGTCGTGCTCCGCGCCGACGACACAGCGATCGAGCTCGGCGCGCCACGGGAGAGCCGTGGAGCAGCCGCGGTCGCACAGTTCTCACGGCGCGCGCGAGGGGCGACGGCCGCGCTCGTCAACGGGGCGCCGTCAGTCGTCTGGATCACCGGCGGGAAGCCACGGGTCGTGTTCAGCTTCACGATCCACGACGAGCGGATCGTCGGGATCTGCCTGGTCGCCGACCCGCCGCGCCTGGGACAACTGGATGTCGTTCTTGCCGAAGAAGCACCCGATCCCACCAGGTCGATGATCGGCCGGAGATCATGACCCCCGCACAGCCCGACGCCGGTCAGCCATGCGCTGGAGGCCGGGGCTCGGGCTGCTCACGGCGGTCGGCCCCCGTGCCGGGCTCGGCCCCCGTGCCGGGCTCGGCCCCCGTGCCGGGCTC
>JBOGGR010000421.1:0-12113 GCA_050744025.1 Acidimicrobiales bacterium | reverse complement strand
GGCCTCGGCACCGGCTACCTGATCTACGGGCCCCAGGAGCTGTTCGGCTACCCGCGCCGGAGCCCGAGCGTCGACTTCGGCACGGGCGTGTGGGGCATCTGGCTGCCAGGCCTCATGCAGCTGTTCGCCGGCGTGTACCTGTTCGCCGGCCTGACGTTGTTCGACACGTTCACGACCCCGGACCTGTATGCGGCGGCCCTCGCCTTCACCGCGTACGGGATCCACTGGTTCGCCATCGGCTGGAACCGCATGGGTGGGGCCGACATCAGGACCAACCTCGGGATGACGGTTGGTTACACGGCGATCTCGGTCCTCGGGATCATCGTCTTCTTCGGGGCCCACGACAACCCCGTCGCCGGCCTCTTCATAGGTCTCACCGGCATCTACGTGAGCGACTTCTTCGCCAGCCTCAAGCCCGACCTCCCGGGGATCGCCCGGCTGGGCGAGAAGTCCCTCGGCATCTGGCACCTCGGGACGGGGTTCTGGCTCCTGTACCTCATGTTCGCCACCACGCTCAACTTCGTGCTCAAGTACAACCTGCCGCTCTGACGGGCGGCGGCGCCTCCCGGGCCGCCCGGCTCAGCGCCGGCCCCGGCCGGCCCGGGTGAGCGCCTTCCACCGCCTCTGCTCCTCGGCGCGGAGCCGGGCGTCCTGGCGGCCAGCGAGGTGGCGCAGCTCCCGCTGCAGCTTCCGCCAGCTCTCCAGCCGGCGCCGGTCCAGGCGGCCGGCTGCCACGGCGTCGAGGACTGCGCACCGTGGCTCGACCGTGTGCGAGCAGTCGGAGAAGCGACATTCGCCGGCCAGCCGCTCGACATCGGAGAAGGCCCGCTCGACGCCTCCCTCCGCGTCCCAGAGGCCCACCGCCCGCATCCCCGGCGTGTCGACGAGGACGCCACCTCCGGGCAGCACCACCAGCTCCCGGCGCGTGGTGGTGTGCCGCCCCTTGCCGTCCGACCGGACGTCGCCGGTGGCCTGGAGCTCCTCCCCTGCAAGGCGGTTCACGAGGGTGGACTTGCCCACCCCGGACGGCCCGAGCAGGGCGATGGTCCGCCCCGGCACCAGGTACGGGGCGAGCCCTTCCAGCCCCTCCCCGGTGGCGGCGCTGAGCACGTGGACAGGGACACCGAGCGCGATTCCCTCGACGGCGGCAGCCCGCTGCGCGACGTGCTCGGGCGACGCGAGGTCGGCCTTGGTCAGGACCACCGCCGGCACGGCGCCGCTCTGCCAGCCGAGGGCCAGGTATCGCTCGAGGCCGGACAGGCTGAGGCGGCCGTCGAGGCCCTGAGCCAGGAGGACGGTGTCGAGGTTGGCGGCCACCACCTGCTCCCGGGTCTCCCGGCCCTCGGCGGCCCGGCTGAAGGCGCTGCGGCGGGGCAGGACGGCCTCCACCCGTGGCGGGTCGCCCGGTGAGGACCCGCGGCCAGTGCCGCCGGTGCCCACCCAGTCGCCCACCGCGACAGGAGCGCGGCGGCTGGTGACTGCCCGAAGGGCGCCGGCTGCGGAGAGGGCGGTGCAGGACCCGGGGTCGGACCGGGCGACGCGCGCGGGCGTGAGGGCGTCGCCCGTCGACGCCTGCGCCAGGGCCGTGGCCCAGGGGTCGTCCCACCCCAGCTCGGCGAGGGTGGGGGACGGGGGAGGAGAAGAAGCTGGAAGTGACACGGGAGGGGCTCCTCGGGTGAGGGCGCCCTCCTCGGGCCGCGGTCAGCGGCAGGGCAGGGAGGCGGGCGCCGGGGTCTGGGGACGACACTGGATTCGAGCGGGCGCAAGGACTGTCATCTCGGACCTCACCTCCTCCTTCTCCCGGTGGGCTGGCTCCCGCAGCAGATGCGAGGCCGCCGCAGACAGTATGACGGCCTCGGGGGGAAGTCGAGCGGATTTCGCCGAGGCTCAGCGGCCCCGGAGCCGACGCGCGGTGAGGGGGCGCACCTCGGCAATCCGATCGAAGTCCCTGTCGAGGTGGACGACACCGAGCCCGTGGCAGAGGGCCACCTCAGCGATCAGCAGATCGGGGATCGGCGTGCGGTGCCACATCCCGTGGTGGTGAGCCAGGTCCTGCTGGAGCGCCAGCGCCCGCTCGAGGATGTCGGTGGGTGCGTCAACCGTGGCAAAGCTCGTGTGCAGGTCCGCCTTCAGCTCGTCGTACTGGCGCGCCGAGCGGGCCGAGTAGAGCTGCTCGAGCTCTCCGACCGGGCATACGAACAGCGAGCCGGCGAGCTCGTCCAGCTGCTCGGAAACGAGGGGGTCGTCTGACCGAGCCGCAGCGCTCTTGTCGAGCACCCATCCCTCCATTACCACCGCGCCTATCGCCACATCTGCTCCGAGGCCAGGACGTCCAGGTCGGCCCGGACCCTGAGCCGGCGGAGGTACTTGCGCTGCCCGGCAGCCCAGTTGCCCTGCTCGGCCTCCGCCGAGTCTGCGGCCCGTCGCAGCGCCTCTTCCACCGTGGCACGAGTCGTGCCCTTCCCGAGGGCTCTCTTCGCCCGCCCGAGCAGCTCCTCGTCGAGCTCTATGGTCGTCCGTCTGGTCATGCACACACGCTAGTGCGGGAATATGTACGCAAGGTCGGGTGCCTCGGGCTGCGGCGGCACCAGGTGGGAGACCCCGAGCCCGGGCTACGGCAGCACCAGGTGGGAGTCCCCGAACTCGTGCCACAGGTAGCCGCCGGCCAGGGCCTCGCTGTAGGACGCCTCGATCAGCGGCCGACCGGCGACGGCTTCCACCAGGTCGAGGTGGGAGGCCTCGGGCTCGTGCCAGCCGGTGACCAGGCCGTCCACCGCCCGCACACCCCCCTCAGGGGTCACGACGAGGTCGGTCCAGCCCTGGCCGGGGTGGACCCTGCCCCGCTCGTCGGCGACGGTCTCCAGGGCCCGGACCACGGTGGTGCCGACGGCCACCACCCGATGGCCCCGCCGGCGGGTGTCGTTCACCCGGTCGGCGGTGTCGACCGGCACGCGGAACCTCTCAG
The DNA here is from genome assembly GCA_050744025.1 of Acidimicrobiales bacterium. Taxonomy (GTDB): domain Bacteria; phylum Actinomycetota; class Acidimicrobiia; order Acidimicrobiales; family JAJPHD01; genus JBOGGR01. Next base: position 9,148 of record JBOGGR010000421.1, on the reverse strand, counting down.
GGTACGGGGCCTCGTGGGACTCGAGCGAGGAGACGCCGGCGTGCAGGACCAGGGGCGCGATCCCGACGCCGCGGGCCACGAGGCGCGTGACCAGCTCCGCCGTGAACGGGCGGCCGGCGCTGGGCATCTCTGCGCTGCCCGGTTCGCCGACGAAGACGGTCTGGTAGCTGGCGAGGGGCCAGGGCCGGCTCACGTGGGCATAGCGGATGGGTTGGCCGTGGCTGGCCAGGTAGACGGGGGGCGGGTGAGGGAGGCGCAGGTCGGCGATCCACAGGCGCGGGCGGGGAGGCATGACCGGCGGCGGGGACGGTGGGGGGGCCGCCATCCCCGCTGCCGGACGGGGCGAGTAGGGCGCGATCAGCTCGACCTCGCCTCCTTCGGGGAGGGCGACAAGAAGGCCGGGGTGGCCTTCCGTCCACGGCTTGCTGGCCCACGGCACGGCGGGCGCCAGAGCAGCGCGGCGCAGCTCGACCATCCAAAGGCCGCTCGGCAGCGGAGTGCCGAGGTGGACGAGGAGGGAGGGGATTCTGTCCCGGGCCCGAGCGGCTCCGTGTCCGGGAACGGCCGCCGGGACGGTGCCCGAGGTGTTGACCACTAGGAGGTCCCCGGCCGCCAGGAGCCGGGGGAGCTCGGTGAAGACGGCGTGGTTCACCGACCCGTCGTGGCGCCGGCCGACCAGCAGCCGTACGCCGTCCCGCCGGAGACCCCGGGCCTCGGGGGGCTCGCCTGCCTCCAGCTCGGGGCGCAGGCGGAACTGGCGTCGTGCAACGAAGCCCGTGGGCAGGGAGACGGTCCGGGAGGTCACTGCCGGGGCCCCGTCAGGTCCTGGGCCCGGTAGCGGCCGCTTGGTAGATCGCCCTCGACGAGCTGGACCAGGCCGGGAACGGCCACCTCGGGCAGCGGGCGGTCGGAGATGTCCTCCCCGGGGAACGCCTCCTCCTGGAGCCGCGTCCGCAGGTCCCCCGGGTCGACCCGATAGACCCGCAACCGGGGGTGCTCGGCGGCCAGCACGGCGCTGAGCTGCTCGAGAGCCGCCTTGGACGAGCCGTAGCCGCCCCAGCCCGGGTAGGCCTCGACCGCAGCGTCGGACGTCACGCTGAGCACCCGGCCTCCAGCTCGCTCCAGCATGGGGAGGGCGAGCTGGGTGAGAGCCAGCGGGGCCAGGACGTTGACCGCGAGCACGCGGTCGAGGGCCGTGAGCGGGTAGCTGGCCAGCGGCGGCTGGGGGCTGGGCCCGAGGACGCTGGCGTTGTGGACGAGCACGTCCAGGCGGCCCAGGTCCTTTGCGGCTTCGATCAGCTCCCGACGGTGGGAGTCGTCGGCGACGTCGCCAGGGATGGCTCTCACGGTGGCCGTCGGCCCGAGCTCCCTGGCCGCCGCCAGGAGGTCGGCGGCACCGCGGGCGTCCACGACCAGGTCCCAGCCCCTCCGGGCCAGTTCCCGGGCCAGCGCCAGCCCCAGCCCTCTCGATGCTCCCGTGATGAGCGCTACCGGCATGTGGAACCTCCGTGCTCTCTCGTCCGACGATAAAACAAGTTACCCCTTGTTTATCTTCCTGTCGAGTGGGGCTTGCGAGGCCAGGGGCTGGCGGGGGGACCGCCCACCGTGCGGTCAGCAGCGCGTCCTCGGTCCCTAGGCTCGGGATGCGTGGGACGCGTGGGACGCGTGGAACGCGTGGGACGCGTGGGCGCCTACCCGGGATCGTTCAACCCCTTGACGGTCGCCCACCTGGCAATCGCCGAGACAGCCCGGGTGCGGTGCCGGCTCGATCAGGTCGACCTGATCGTGTCCAAGGTGGCGCTCGACAAGGAGCAGGTCGAGCATCCTCGGCTGGAGCACCGCCTCGCGGTGCTGCGCCGCGTGGGCGGGCGCCTGCCGTGGCTCGGCCTGGTCGTCACCGAGGCCCAGCTGGTGGCCGACATGGCCCAGGGCTACGACGTGGTGGTGCTGGGAGCCGACAAGTGGGCGCAGCTCGCCGACCCCCGCTTCTACGGCGGCTCTACGGTGGCCCGGGACGAGGCGCTGGCTCGCCTGCCCGAGGTCGCGGTGGTGCCCCGGCCGCCCCACCGCTCTCCGGAGAGCGACGACCGGGTGCGCGTCCTGGTCGTCCCCGAGGCCAGCGGCGTGTCCTCCACGGCGGCCAGGGCCGGCCAGCGCGACTGGATGGCCGCCGATGCGGCGGCCTTCGATCACGAGACTGGCGCGTGGAGCGACGCTGACCGGTACCGGCGGTGGCTGGAACGCGAGTCGTCCCGGGCCGCGGGGTCGGCCGGCGGGGACGGCGGGTAGGTTCGGGTGCGACAGCGGCCAGACGGAGGTGTGTTCCCAATGGGTAACGAGGCTCGAATAGGGATGGTCCTGGGCGGGACCTGCATCGCCCTCGCCCTCATCGTCGACTGGGTCATCCGGGTGCTCCAGGAGGACGAGCACTCCCACCCCCACTCTCACTGAGCGGGACCGGGTCTTCGCTCCGCCGGTCGGCCGGCGGCCCGGGCGGGAGCGTGCTGGCGTTCGCGGGGTTGGGGGTGGAGAGGGACGGCCAGGCCGTGCTGGATGCCGTCGACTGGGAGGTGGCGGCCGGCCAGCGCTGGGTGGTGGTCGGGCCGAACGGCTCGGGCAAGACCACCCTCCTGCGGGTCGCCGGCGCCGAGCTGCGGCCGTCGACCGGCACCGCCGACGTGCTCGGGCAGCGCCTCGGCCGTGTCGACCTGCGCCAGCTCCGGGCCGGCATCGCCCTCGTCAGCCCCGCTCTGACGCGGGTGCTGCGCCCGACGCTGACGGTCGCCGACGTCGTGGCGACCGGGAAGCTTGCAACCCTCGAGACCTGGTGGCACACCTACGACGACGCCGACCGGAAGAGGGCCCGGGCGCTCCTCACCGAGCTAGGGGTGGCCGCTATCGCCGACCGGCCCTTCGGGGTGATCTCGGAGGGGGAGCGTCAGCAGACCCTGCTGGCACGGGCGCTCATGGGTGAGCCCCGCCTGCTCCTCCTGGACGAGCCGGCGGCCGGGCTCGACCTCGGCGCCCGGGAGCGGCTCCTGGCCCGGCTCCACCGCCTGGCGACCGACCCCCGCACGCCTCCGCTCGTGCTCGTGACCCACCACGTGGAGGAGATCCCGGCCGGGACGACCCACGCGGCTCTCCTTCGAGCTGGCCGGATGCTGGCGGCCGGCCCGGTCGAGGACGTGCTCACCGACGACCACCTGTCCGCCTGCTTCGGCGTGGAGGTTGCGATCCGGCGCGACGGCGACCGTTGGTGGGCCCGGGCACAGGCCGGAGGTGGGGACTACCGGGCCCACTGATCGTGGCTCTGGTCCCCTGTGGGAGCACCGAGGGTGATGACCTCGGCGACGGCGGCCAGGCCCGGGCCGAGGTGATAGCACTTGTTGTCGTAGGACGACCCAAACCGCTATCACCTCGGCGACGGCAGCCCGGCCGGGCCGACGGCCTCCCGCCCCCTCCCACCCCGCCGCCGGAGCGGCGCGGAGCGAGCCGGTAGCGTCGTCGGCCATGGCCGAGGCCCCCTTCCACACCGGACCCGCAACCCCCTTCCAGGCCGGACCTGGAGCAGGAGCCCTGTTCCATCCCGGGCCTGGAAGAGACGTGTGGCTGCCGACCGAGCAGTCCCGAGGCCCCTGGTCGCCTGCCCACCTGCACGGCGGCCCGGTGGCCGCCCTCCTGGCCCGAGCCGTGGAGGCCGCCCCGACCGACGGGGGCGGTCCGTTCCACGTGGCCCGTGTCACCGTGGAGCTGCAGCGGCCGGTCAGGGTGGACGCGCCGGTCAGCGTCGCGTCCGCCCTGGCCCGGCCCGGGCGGAAGGTCCAGCTGGTGGAGGCCACCCTCACCCAGGGCGGCCGCGTGGTGTCCCAGGCCCGGGCCCTGCGCATCCGCACAGCGCCGGTCCCGATCCTGGTCCCGATCCCGGTCCCCGGCACGGCCGAGGCAGAGGTGGACCCGGCGCAAGGGCCGGACCGGCGCCCGCCCGGGCCGGACGAGGGGAGGCGGGTCCCGTCGCCCCGGGGCGGCGCCGCCGGCTTCCACACCACCGGGGCCGAGCTGCGGTTCGTCGAGGGCGCCTTCGCCGAGCCCGGGCCGGCCACCGTGTGGGTCAGGCTGGCCGTCCCGGTCGTCCCGGGGGAGGAGCCGTCGCCGCTCCAACGGGCGGTGGCGGCCGCCGACTTCGGCAACGGCGTCGCCTCGCCGCTCCGCTTCGACCAGTACCTGTTCATCAACCCGGACCTGACGGTCCACCTGTCCCGCCCGCCGGTGGGGGAGTGGGTCGGGCTGCAGGCCACGATGCGGCCGGAGGCCGACGGCGTGGGGCTGGCGCAGAGCCGGCTGTGGGACAGGGACGGGGTGGTCGGCCGCTCCCTCCAGTCGCTGTTCATCGAGGGCGCCGGCGCCGGCCAGTAGGTTGGGTCGCCGTGGCTCAGCGAGTGGAGGGCGTGGTGGCGAGGGCCAAGGGCGAGCCGGTCTCGCTGGAGACGATCCTCGTGCCCGATCCCGGCCCGGGCGAGGCGAGGGTGCGGGTCCAGGCGTGCGGGGTGTGCCACACCGACCTCCACTACCGGGAGGGCGCCGTCGGCGACGGCTTCCCGTTCCTTCTCGGCCACGAGGCGGCCGGGACGGTCGAGACGGTGGGACCCGGCGTGATCTCGGTGGCGCCCGGCGACTACGTGGTCCTGGCCTGGCGAGCCCCGTGCGGGACGTGCCGCTCGTGCCGGCGGGGCCGGCCCTGGTACTGCTTCGACAGCGCCAACGCGACCCAGCCCATGACACTCGCCGACGGGACGCCGCTCACGGCGGCCCTTGGGATAGGCGCCTTCGCCGGGCTGACGCTGGTGGCAGCCGGTCAGGCCGTCAAGGTCGACCCCCGGGCCCGGCCGGAGGCCGCCGGGCTCGTCGGGTGCGGGGTCATGGCCGGCTTCGGCGCCGCCGTGCACACCGGCCAGGTGGGGCGGGGCGACACGGTGGCGGTGATCGGCTGCGGCGGCGTGGGGAGCGCGGCCGTGGCGGGGGCTTCGCTCGCCGGCGCCCGCACGGTCATCGCCGTGGACGTCGACCCCCGCAAGCTGAGGTGGGCCGAGGGCCTCGGGGCCACCCACACGGTCGACGCCAGCAAGGCCGACCCGGTCGAGGCCATCCGCCAGCTGACCGGAGGGTGGGGCGCCGACGTGGTGGTGGAGGCCGTGGGCCGGCCCGAGACGTACCGCCAGGCCTTTCTCGCCCGTGACCTGGCCGGGACCCTGGTCCAGGTCGGCGTGCCCACGCCGGACATGACGATCGAGCTGCCCCTCTCCGAGTGCTTCGGTCGGGGCGGGGCGCTCAAGTCCTCCTGGTACGGCGACTGCCTGCCCAGCCGGGACTTCCCGGCGCTGATCGACCTCTACCTCGCCGGACGCCTGGATCTGGACGCCTTCGTGTCCGAGACCATCGGGCTCTCCGGCGTGGAGGAGGCCTTCGCCAAGATGGGCCGCGGCGAGGTGCTGCGCTCGGTGGTGGTCCTGTAGCCGGCCCCAGCGCGGGGCCGGGCGTGCAGCCGGCGCAACCCCGGCCTGGCCCGGGCGTGCAGCCGGCGCAACCCCGGCCTGGGCCGAGCTGCCCCGGCAGCGGCCCGGGCGTGGGGTAGCTTGGCCGCTCCCGGCCCCGGGGCGAGACCGGGCCGGACGGTACGGGACGAGCGCGGGGCAGGAGCGATCATGGGCAGGCGGGACGTGAACGGGCGGCGTGGTCGGGCTGGCACGGCCGGGGGCGCCACGGCAGCGGCGACGGCGACGCTGGTGGCCCTGGTGACGCTGGTGGCAGCCGGCCTGGTGGGGCCGAACGGCACCGGTCTGCCCGCAGCCCAAGCGGCCACTCCCGCCGCCGCCGCCCCCACGCCGGCCCCCGGCGCCCCGTCCCCTGCCCTGGCCGACCCCGGCTACTGGTCGGTGGCGAGGGACGGGGGCATCTTCAGCTTCGGCGACGCGTCCTTCCATGGCTCGACCGGCGCCATCCACCTGAACCAGCCCATCGTGGGCATGGCCCCCACCCCGGGCGACGGGGGCTACTGGCTGGTCGCCAGCGACGGCGGGATCTTCAGCTTCGGCGACGCCCACTTCTACGGCTCGACCGGGGGGATCGAGCTCAACTCCCCGATCGTGGGAATGGCCCCCACCCCCGACGGCCGGGGCTACTGGCTGGTCGCGAAGGACGGCGGCATCTTCAGCTTCGGCGACGCCTCCTTCTTCGGCTCGGCCGGGTCCTACCATCTCCGGGCCCCGGTCGTGGGCATGGCCGCCTACCCGGGCGGCCAGGGGTACTGGGTGGTGACGGCGGCTGGCGACGTGTTCGGCTTCGGAGCGGCAGCGTTCTTTGGGTCGACGTCGTTCCTCCACCTTGCAGAGCCCATCGTCGGCATGGCCCCCAGCCCGAGCGGCCGGGGCTACTGGCTCGTCGCGAAGGACGGCGGCATCTTCAGCTTCGGCGACGCCACCTTCCACGGCTCGACCGGCGCGATCCACCTGAACCAGCCCATCGTCGGCATGGCCCCCACCCCGAGCGGGCGGGGCTACTGGCTGGTCGCCAGCGACGGGGGCATCTTCAGCTTCGGCGACGCCTCCTTCCACGGCTCGACCGGCGCCATCCACCTGAACCAGCCCGTCGTCGGCATGGCTCCCACCCACCTCCGGCCCCCGGCCGGGACCGCCATCTTCTACTACCCCTGGTACGGGGACCCCCAGTACAACGGGTACTACCGCCACTGGGACGAGGGCGGCCACGCGCCGCCCCTCGACATCGGGTCGGACTACTACCCGGCGAGAGGGGCATTCAGCAGCAGCGACCCGACCGTCGTTGCCGCCCAGATGCAGGACATCGAGAGCGCGGGCATCGACGAGGTCATCTCGTCGTGGTGGGGGAGGGGGAGCTTCGAGGACCAACGGCTCCCGCTCGTGAGCCAGGAGGCCCGGGCCCACGGCGTCGGCCTGGCCATCCACCTCGAGCCCTACGCCGGGCGCAGCCCAGAGAGCGTGGCCTCCGACATCGCCTACCTGCGCTCGGCCTACGGCGTGACCGACTTCTACCTGTACCAAGCCGAGCAGTACCCGGCGGGCCAGTGGGCGGCGGCCCTCGGCCCGGTCATGGGCGGCATCCGGCTGTTCGCCACCGGCGCTCCCGACCACCTCGTCTCCGGCTCCTTCGACGACTTCGCAAGGGCCGCCGGCTTCACCGGCGTGTACACCTACGACCCCTACTCGGTGAGCGCCTCCGAGCTCGCAGGGATCTGCGGAGCCGCCCGAATGCGGGGCCTGGCCTGCTCGCCATCGGTAGCGCCCGGCTTCGTCGCCGACCGGGCCGAGGGCGTGACCGAGGTGACGCCCAGGGACGGCGGGGCCACCTACGACCAGCGCTGGGCCGGGGCCCTCGCCGCCAATCCCGACCAGGTGAGCATCACCAGCTACAACGAGTGGCACGAGGGGTCCCAGATCGCCCCCGACCAGGCCCTGTGCCTCCCGTCGGGCTACTGCTACACGACCTACAGCGGCGCCTACGGGATCACGGGGGCGGCCTCGGCCGGCGCCTACCTGGCCCGCACCCGGTACTGGAGCGACCGCTACCGCCTGCTCTACCCGTGAGCCGGCGTGGGTGGCCATCCGGCTTCGGCGAAACAGCCGCTGTTTCGCCAAGTCCCGGTGGCCACCCTCGGCCGGCTCGCCCCCGCCGATGTCTTGGCGCGAGGGTGGCGGGATGGTGACGCTCGGGGCGGGCCCCCTTTCCGTGGACGAGGTCGTGGCGGTCGCCCGCCACCGGGAGCGGGTCGCCGTCGACCCCGGGGTGGCGGCGGCCATGGCGCCGGCGCTCGCCGTGGTGGAGCGGGCGGTGGCCGAGGGCAGGACCGTGTACGGGGTCACCACCGGGTTCGGCGCCCTTGCCCACACCCGGGTGGCGCCCGAGGAGGCGGCCGCGGTGCAGCAGGCCCTCGTCCAGAGCCACAGCTCCGGGATGGGGGCGCTGGTCGAGGCCGAGGTGGTGCGTGCCATGCAGCTCCTCCGGGCCCGGACGCTCGCCTCCGGCTCCTCCGGGGTGCGGCCCGAGATCGTGTCGGCGATCGTCGACATGCTGAACGCCGGCGTGGTCCCGGCCGTCCCCGAGATCGGCTCGCTCGGCGCCTCGGGCGACCTGGCGCCCCTCGCGCACGCCGCCCTCGTGCTCACGGGTGGCGGGTGGGTGGTCGGGCCCGACGGCCGGCCGGAGGCGGGCGGGCCGGCCCTGGCCGCCGCCGGCCTCGCCCCGGTCACGCTGCGGGCCAAGGAGGGCCTCGCCCTCCTGAACGGCACGGAGGGGATGCTGGCCCACCTGTGCCTCGCCGCCGCCGACCTGCGGGTGGCCCTCTCCACGGCCGACATCACGTGCGCCATGAGCGTGGAGGCGCTGCTCGGCACGGACGCCGCCTATGCGGAGCGGGTGCAGGCGCTGCGCCCCCACCCCGGCCAGCTCGACGCCGCCTCCAACCTGCGCCGCCTGCTCGCCGGCTCGCCCATCGTGGCCTCCCACCGGGACTCCGGGCACGCCGTGCAGGACGCATACTCGCTGCGCTGCGCGCCCCAGGTCCACGGGGCCGCCAGGGACACGCTCGCCCACCTGCGCCGGGTGGTGGAGGTCGAGCTCGCGTCGGTGACCGACAACCCGCTCGTCTTCCCCGAGGACGGCGCGGTGCTCTCCGGCGGCAACTTCCACGGCCAGCCGCTCGCCCACGTCGCCGACTTCGCCGCCATCGCACTGGCCGGGCTAGGGGCGATCGTGGAGCGGCGAATCGACCGGCTCATGGACCCGGCTCGCTCGCAGGGGCTGCCGCCGTTCCTGGCCGTGCAGGCGGGCGTCAACTCCGGCTTCATGCTGGCCCACTACACGGCGGCCGCGCTGGTCAACCGCCTGCGGGGCCACGCGGCCCCGTCGTCCATCGACTCCATCTCGACCAGCGGCGGGCAGGAGGACCACGTCTCGATGGGATGGAACGCCTGCCGTTGCCTGCGACTCGCGGTAGCCGACGTGTTCCGGGTGCTGGCGGTCGAGCTCGTGTGCGGGGCCGAGGCGCTGGAGCTCCGGCGCGACGGGCGGTCGGGGGTCGCCGGCGCGGGGGGGGTCGCCGGCGCCGGGGCCCCCGTTC
>JBOGGR010000420.1:0-4638 GCA_050744025.1 Acidimicrobiales bacterium | reverse complement strand
GGCCCCGCCCCGCCGGCGCCGCCCCGGGTGCCCCGGCCGTCAGCCCACGCACCGGCCGGTGGCGACGGCGGTGGGATGGGCCTCAGCCTGGGCGACCCTGCTGGCGACGCCCGGCGACGCGAGCGCGTAGCCCAGGTGCGGGTTGGAGACGGACTTGGAGAAGACGACCCCGATGACCTCGCCGTTCGCCTCCACGAGGGGCCCGCCCGAGTTGCCGGGACGGATCACCGCCTGGATGGCGTAGACGGGGCGCAAGGTCGTGCCCTGGCCGTAGATGTCGGGGCCCTCCGCGTTGAACAGCTCGATGACCCCGGCCGGCACCGACGTGAACGGCCCCCCCTCGGGGTAGCCCAGGACGGCCGCATCGGTGCCCCTGGCCACGTCGGCAGAGTCCAGGCGCAGCGGCGGCTCGTGCAGGCCCGAGACCCGGAGGACCGCCAGGTCGAAGCGGGGGTCGAAGGCGGTGGCCACCGCCTGGTGGCGGACGCCGGCCTGGTCGATGGCCACCGGGTCGGGGATGCCGGCCACGACGTGGGCGTTCGTCACGACCAGGCCGGGGGCGACCACGAAGCCCGAGCCCTCCTGGATCTGGCCGCAGCCCATGCCGACGACCTCCACCATCGACGGCCGGGCCCGGGCCACCGCCGCCTCGACGGCGGCCCCGGAGGCCACCTTCACCGGGCCGGCTGGGACGACGTCGTTGAAGACGGGGGGCAGGCCGGAGGTGTTGACGAAGCTGCGGATGCGCCCGAAGACGGACGGGGCCGGCGGGAGGGCCTGGTCCATGGACCGGAGGATGCGGGAGTGGACGATCGCAGCCGACAGCGTCTGGGACGGCCCCTGGATGAGGATGGTGGCCGCCAGCCAGCAGGCGAGGAGCGTGGCCACCACGGCCACCCCCACCCCGAGCCCCGCGTCCGCCGGGCCCAGGTGGATCCGGCGCAGGGCGCGCCACAGCCTGGTTCCGACCGCCCGGCCCAGTGCCCCCACCACCGCCCCCACGCCGAAGACGATGACGAGGGACACCACCGCCTTCCCCAACGAGCCATCGACGTGGACGGCCGCGAGCGGTGCGAGCAGGGCGCCGATCACGAGCCCCAGCCAGAACCCTCCGTAGGACAGGACCTGGACCGCGGCGCCGAGGCGCAGGCCCCGGACGGCAGCGATGATCGCCAGCACGATCAGGATGGCGTCCACCCAGTCGAAGCCGCCCACGCCGAGGACGAGGAGCATCAGGCGAGGGAGGTTAGAGCGTGGAGGGAGCCCGCAGCAGGCGACGGGCCGGTCTGGCGGTCACCTCGCCGCCCCTCGCCAGGACCGGGCAGGCCCGGCCCGGCTCTCCCGGGGCGGAGCGGGAGCGGCAGCCAGGGCCTGGGTAGGGTTGACCCAACGTGGGCGATCAGCTGGAGGCCGGAGGACCGCTGGTCCTCGTCTCGAACCGGGGGCCGGTGCAGTTCGGCGCCCGGGCGGACGGCGGCCTGGAGATGGCTCGGGGCGCGGGTGGCCTGGTCACCGCCCTGTCGGGGCTCACCAGCCAGCTGGAGGACGAGTGGGTCTGGGTCTGCGCGGCCATGACCGGGGCCGATGCCCACGTGGCCAGTGAGCACGCCGGAGAGCCCCTCACGCTCGACGAGGGCGGTCGCCGTCACCGGGTCCGCCTCGTCGTGCTCGACCCCGTCGCGTACCAGCGGTTCTACTCGGTCGTTGCCAACCCCCTCCTGTGGTTCATGCAGCACAGCCTCTGGGACCTGAGCCGGGCCCCGAACATCACGGCCGAGGTCAGGGAGGCCTTCGAGAACGGCTACGTGACCGTGAACGAGCGCTTCGCCGACGTGGTCGCCGAGGAGGTCGAGCGACACGGCGGCCGAGCCACCGTGATGCTGCACGACTACCACTTCTACCTGGTCGCTGGCCTGGTCCGGGCCCGCTGCCCGGACGCCTTCCTGCACCACTTCGTCCACATCCCGTGGCCCCAGCCCGACGCGTGGCGGATCCTGCCCGGTCCCATGCGGGATCGCCTGATCCGGGGGCTCCTCGCCAACGACGTCGTCGCCTTCCACACCGAGCACTACGCCCGCAACTTCCTTCTCACCTGCCAGGAGCTGCTCGACCTTCCGGTGGACCTGAGCGACCTCTCGGTCCAGGCCGGCGACCGCCGGGTGGCCGCCCGGTGGTACCCGATCTCGATCGACGTCGCAGGCTTCGAGGCCCTGGCCAGCTCTGCGGAGGTCCTCGAGCACGAACGGCGGCTCGGCAACAGCCGCCGTGAGTTCCTGGTCGTCCGGGTCGACCGGGCCGACCTGTCCAAGAACATCCTCCGCGGCTTCCTCGCGTTCGACCGGCTCCTCGATCTGCACCCGGACCTGGCCGGCCGGGTCACGTTCCTGGCTCTGCTCCAGCCCAGCCGGGGCGACGTGGAGGAGTACGCGGCGTACGCCGAGCGCATCCACCGCCTGGTCGCCGACATCAACCTGAAGCACGGCCATACCGAGTGGCAGCCGATCGACCTCCGCTTCGAGGACAACCACCACCAGGCCGTGGCCGCATTCCGGCTCTACGACGCCCTCCTGGTGAACCCGGTGGTCGACGGCATGAACCTGGTGGCCAAGGAGGGAGTGCTAGCCAACCAGAACCACGGCGTCCTCGTGCTCTCCGAGCACGCCGGAGCCCACCACGAGCTCGGCGCCTTCGCCCTCAGCGTCCATCCATTCGACATCGACCAGCAGGCCGAGGCGCTCTTCCAGGCCCTGACCCTGCCCCTGGGGGAGCGCCGCGACCTGCACCAGGCGTGCGCCGACGTCGTGCGGGGCAACGACCTGACCAAGTGGTTCCGGGCCCAGCTGGCGGACATCTCCCAGCTCCGCTCGAGCGTGTAGGCCCCCGACCCGCCCCAGGGCTCAGCCCCACACCTCCCGGGCGGTCTCGACGACCAGGCGGAGCTTGGCCACCTGCTCGTCGAACGTGAGCGCGTTGCCCTCGACGGTCGACGAGAAGCCGCACTGCGGCGAAAGGCAGAGCTGGTCGAGGGGGACGAAGCGGCTAGCCTCGTCGATGCGGCGCTTCAGGTCGTCCTTGCCCTCCAGTCGGCCCCGCTTGGTCGTGACCAGGCCGAGCACGACCCGCTTCCCCGGCGGCACGAACCGCAGCGGCTCGAACCCTCCCGACCGGGCGTCGTCGAACTCGAGGAAGAACCCGTCCACCTCGAGCCCGGTGAACAGCGCCTCTGCGACGAAGTCGTAGCCGCCTTCGGCCACCCACGACGAGCGGAAGTTTCCCCGGCACATGTGCGTCGTGACCCGCATCCCGGCCGGCCGCCCGGCCAGGGCGGCGTTGATCTGGCGGATGTAGCGGAGATGCTGGCGCTCGGGGTCTCCCCCCTTGGCAGCGAGCTCGTCCCGTTGCTGGGGATCGTTCAGATAGGCGAGGCTCGTGTCGTCCAGCTGGAGGTAGGTGCAGCCCAGCTCGCCCAGGGCCCGCACCTCTTCGGCGTAGGCGGCGCTCAGGTCCTCCCAGAACTGGTCGAGATCGGGGTACACGCCCTCGTCGATGGCGGCCCGCCCCCCCCGGTAGTGGACCATGCTCGGCGACGGGATCGTCAGCTTGGGCATGGCCGTCGTCACGGTCGCCTGGAGGTAGCGGAGGTGGTCCCCGAAGATCGTGTGGTCGAGGTGCAGCCGGCTGCCCACACGAAGGGAGGAGGGGGTGAACTCGAGGTCGCCCGCCTCGCCGTGGAAGCGCACTGTCAGGCTCTCGTCCGTCCGGCTCACGCCCCCGAGCTGGTAGATGAAGTCCATGTGCCAGGAGGCCCGGCGGAGCTCCCCGTCGGTCGCCGACTGCAGGCCGACGTCCTCCTGCATCTTCACCACGGTCCGGATGGCCTCGTCCTCGACCGCCTCCAGATCGTCATGGGAGATGCGCCCAGCGGCAGCGTCCTCCCGGGCCTGGAGCAGCGCCGGGGGCCGCAGCAGGCTGCCCACGTGATCGGCCCGGAACGGCGGGTCGTCGAGCATCGACATGTGGTGCCTCCCTCGGTCTCCTCCCCCACATTGCCACCCCGCCGCGGACCATGGGGGTGACGCGGCACCAGCCGGGGTAGGTCCTCCCTGCCGTCTCCCGGCACGTTGCGTGCGTGCCGGGCCCACGGAAGGGTGCCGGCGTGCTCATCGCCATCCTGGCTGCGCTCGGCGCGGCGTGCTCGTTCGCCACGGCCTCGGTCCTGGAGCAGCGGGCCGCCCGCCGGGCCCCTGAGGAGGAGTCCCTCAAGCCCAGCCTGATCGCCGACCTGCTCCGCCGCCCAGCCTGGGTGGGGGGGGTGGGCGCATCCGTGGCCGCGTTCGGGCTCCAGGCGCTGGCGCTCGGGTTCGGGAACCTCACCCTGGTCCAGCCCCTGATCGTCATGGAGATCATCTTCGGCCTGCCCGTCGCCATCCGCCTGCGCCACAAGTCGATGGGGCCGAGGGAGTGGGCCGGGGCGGTGGCCGTGGTCGGGGGCGTGGCCCTGTTCCTCGTCACGGCCGCGCCGAGGGGGGGGCACCCGGACCCGTCAGGCCTCACATGGGTCGTGGTCGGTGCTGCCGTGGCGGGCGCGACCGGCGGCTGCCTGCTGATGGCCCGGGGGCCGGAGAGCGCCAAGCGGGC
>JBOGGR010000419.1:0-4353 GCA_050744025.1 Acidimicrobiales bacterium | reverse complement strand
CCCCGCCACCGGCCCGCCGGCCCCCGCCGCCGCCACCGGCCCACAGGTCTCGCCGGCCCACCGGCCCACCGGCCACCGGCCCCCCCGGATCACCGGCCACCGGACCACCGCCCCCGCCACCAGACCGCGACCCTCAGCGGCCGAGGGCCGCCTTCACGACGCCGGCGAAGGAGTCGGGGTCGAGGCTGGCCCCTCCGACCAGGAGACCGTCGACGTCGTCCTCTGCGCACAGCTCGCCGGCGTTGGCCGGCGTCACCGAGCCGCCGTACTGGACCCGCACCGCGGCCCCGGCCTCCGCCCCCGCCACCTCCGCCACCACGGCGCGGATGACGGCGCAGGTCTCCTCGGCGTCCTGGGCGGTGGCGTTGCGGCCGGTCCCGATGGCCCACACCGGCTCGTAGGCGAGGGCGATCCCGGCCACTACCGCTGGGGCCACGCCGGCGAGGCCCCCGCGCACCTGGGCGCCCACCCGGTCCGCGGTCGCCCCCGCCTCCCTCTCCTCCAGGGTCTCGCCGACGCAGAGGATCGGGGTCATCTTGTTGCGCAGGATGGCCTGGAGCCGCCGGTTCACCATCTCGTCGGTCTCGCCGAAGAGCTGGCGCCGCTCGGAGTGGCCGACGATCACGTACGAGACATTCAGCTTGGCCAGCATCGCCGGGCTGACCTCGCCGGTGAAGGCCCCCTGGTCCTCCCAGTGGCAGTGCTGGGCGCCGAGCGCGATGGGGGTCTCGTCGGACTCGAGCACCGTCTGCACCGACCGCAGGTCCGTGAACGGCGGGTGCACGCTGACCTCGGCCTCCTCGAGGTCGCCCGGCGAGACGCGGTAGGCCAGCTTCTGCACGGCCTGGATGGCCTCGAAGTGGTTGTGGTGCATCTTCCAGTTGCCGCTCACCAGCAGGCGGCCCCGCCCCCCCTGTCGTGATCCCCTCCGCTCACCGGCCACGCCTCTCCTCCCTCCGTCCCCCTGCCGACTGCCGCAGCGCGGCAAGGCCGGGCAGGTCGCCCTTCTCCAACAGCTCCAGCGACGCCCCGCCGCCGGTCGACAGGTGGTCGACGGCGTCCTCCAGCCCGAGGCGGGCGAGGGCAGCCGCGCTGTCGCCCCCCCCGACGACGGTGAACCCGCTGCACTCGGCCGCGGCCCGGGCCACCGCCGCCGTCCCCGCCGCGAAGCGGGCGTCCTCGAACACGCCCATGGGCCCGTTCCAGAAGACCGTGCCCGCCCCGGCCAGCTCCTCGGCGAACTCCGCTGCCGTGGCCGGCCCGATGTCGAGCCCCCGCCAGCCGGGGGGGACGGTCCGGCCCACGATCCGCACCTCGCCCGAGCCCGAGCCGGGGCGCGGGCCCGAGCCGGGGCCAGGGCCCGAGCCGGAGCCGGACCCGCCGGGGCCGGCCGCCCCCGCCGACCCGCCCGGCCCCAGGGCCACGACGTCGGTGGGCACCATGATGCGCCGGCCCGAGTCGAGCAGGGCCCGGCAGCGGTCCACCTGGTCGCGCTCCACCAGGGAGTCGCCGACGTCGTGGCCGAGGGCGGCCAGGAACGTGAAGCACATCCCGCCGCCAACCATCACGACCTGAGCCCGGGCCAGCAGGGCCCCGACGACCCCGAGCTTGTCGGACACCTTGGCCCCTCCCAGCACGGCGGCGAAGGGCGGGGCGGCCCGGTCCCGGAGGCCGCCCAGCACCTCGACCTCGCGCGCCACCAGGCGCCCGGCCGCGCCCGGCAGGCGGGCCGGCGGCCCGACAACCGACGCATGGGCCCGGTGCGTGACGCCGAACGCGTCGTCCACGTACAGGTCCTGCCCCTCGACCAGCCGGTCCACGAAATCCGGGAGGTTGGCCTCCTCCCCCGGGTCGAAGCGCAGGTTCTCCATCACCGTCACCGCCGCCGCCAACTCCTCGCCCCCCTCCTCCACCAGGAGCTGGTGCAGCCGGGCGGCGACCGGGGCCATCGCGTACCGGGGATCGGGCCGGCCCCCTGGCCGGCCGAGGTGGCTGCAGACAGTCACCCGGGCCCCGGCGCGGGCGAGCCAGGCGATGGTGGGCACCGAAGCCCGAAGGCGGAAATCATCTGCTATTTCGCTGACGGACCCACCCTCGGTGGGACGGAGGGGCACGTTGAGGTCCGCCCTCACAAGGACGGCCTTGCCGGCCGGCCCGGGCAGGTCCTCCAGGACGGGGAGCGAGGACAAGGGGGTCTCAGCCCCGACCCACGAGGAGGACCAGGTCGACGAGGCGGCTGGAGTAGCCCCACTCGTTGTCGTACCAGCCGAACACCTTGACCAGGCTGGCGCCGTCGCCGAGCGCCATCGCCATCGTGAGCGGGGCGTCGAATGTGCACGACGCCGGCGAACCCACGATGTCCGAGGACACGATCGGCGCCTCGCTGTAGTCGAGCACGGGCGAGAGGGGCCCCGACGCCGCGGCGGCCGCGAAGGCGGCGTTGACGGCGGTGCGGTCGACATCGGCGCCGACGACGGCGGTGAAGTCCGTTATGGAGCCGTCCGCCACCGGGACCCGCAGCGCCTGGCCGTCGAGGCGGCCTTGCATGGCCTCGAGCACCAGGCCCGTGGCGCGGGCTGCCCCCGTGGACGCCGGCACGATGTTGACGGCCGCCGCCCGGGCCCGGCGCAGGTCGGTGTGGGTGAGGTCGAGCAGGTTCTGGTCGTTCGTGTAGGCGTGCACGGTCGTCATCAGCCCGTGGCGCACCCCGAACGCGTCGTCCAGCACCTTCACCATTGGCACGAAGCAGTTCGTCGTGCAGGACGCATTGGACACGACCGTGTGGCGCTCCGGGTCGAACGAGTCGTCGTTGACCCCGATCACGAACGTGGCGTCGGCGCCCTTGGCCGGCGCCGAGATGACGACCCGACGGGCCCCGGCCTCCAGGTGGGCGGCCGCCTGCTCCCTCGTCGTGAAC
The DNA here is from genome assembly GCA_050744025.1 of Acidimicrobiales bacterium. GTDB lineage: Bacteria > Actinomycetota > Acidimicrobiia > Acidimicrobiales > JAJPHD01 > JBOGGR01. The sequence goes on along the minus strand of JBOGGR010000419.1, from coordinate 1,436 downwards.
CGCCCGGTGCTCTCGAGGACCACGTCCACGCCGAGGTCTGCCCAGGGGAGCGCCTTGGGGTCCCGCTCGGACAGCACCCGGATGGTCTGGTCCCCCACCCTGATGCCGTCGCCGGTCACGCCGACGGGGACGGGCAGCCGCCCGTGCGTGGAGTCGTAGGCGAGCAGGTGGGCGTTGACCTCGGGCGACGTCAGGTCGTTGACGGCCACCACTCGGAGATCGGCCCGGTTCGCCAGGGCCGCTCTCGCGAAATTGCGGCCGATCCTGCCGAACCCGTTGATGCCCACTTGCACCGTCATGGCCCACCTCCTCGCTCTTCCCGGGCCGTCCCGACGGCTCGTACGGCTCGTACCCACCCTGCCCGGGGCTCGCACCCCCGCACCCTCGCACCCTTGCTGCCCGGCTCGCACCCAAGGCTCGCACCCGAGGCTCCGGTGCGGGGCTCGCACCCGAGGCCTGGTCCGCTCCCGGCCCCGCAACCGAGGCTGGTCCGGCTCCGGCGCCGCACCCGAGGCTGGTCCGGCTCCGGCAGCGGCCCCCTATCCGACCAGATCGACGAGTGCCGCCGCCAGTCTGGCCGGGTCGTGCGCCAGGCCGCTCGGGCGGGAGAGGCGCCGGTCCACCCAGGGCCGGCACGGCTCGCCGAGCCGCATCCCGGTCGTGTCGCACAGCACGACGTCGGGGTCCACGCCGTGGGCCACCAGCGCCTCGACGTGGGCGGCCACGTCGTAGCCAGAGGTCTCCGGGCGCTGGGGCCGGAGGTTGCACAGGTACACCTTGCGAGCCGCGCTGGCCCCGACCGCCTCGGTGAGGGCCGGCACCGCGACCACGGCCAGGACGCTCGTGTAGAGAGAGCCCGGGCCGATCACGATCTGGTCGGCCCGGGCCAGGGCGTCCAGCGCGGCGGGGGGCGGCTCGGGGTCGGCGGGGGAGAGTGAGACCCGGGCGATGCGAGGGGAGCGCATGACGGCCACCTGCCCCTCGATCTCGCCCTGCCCCGTCACGGCCTTGAGCACGACGGGGACGGTCGTCGCCGGCAGGACGCGGCCCTTCGCCCCCAGGAGGCGGCCGGCCTCCTCGAGGGCGACCAGGTAGTCGCCTGTGGTGGCGGCCAGGCCGGCGATCACGAGGTTGCCGAGGGCGTGTCCGGCCAGCTCGCCGGCCCGGAAGCGGTGCTCGAAGGCCCTGGACCACAGCGAGCCGGGGTCGCCCAGGGCCACCAGGCACTTGCGGAGGTCGCCGGGCGGGAGGATGTCGAACACGTCCCGGAGCCGGCCACTGGAGCCGCCGTCGTCGGCCACGGAGACGATGGCCGTCAGCTCTCCCGCGTAGCGGCCCGCCGCCCGGAGGGTGGCAGCCAGTCCGTGGCCGCCGCCGAGGGCGACGACGTGGGGGCCTGGGGGCGATGAGGCGCCGGCGGGGGCGCGGGCGGGGCC
>JBOGGR010000418.1:0-5348 GCA_050744025.1 Acidimicrobiales bacterium | reverse complement strand
TGCGGGGCGGCCTGGGCGTGCGGGGCGGCCGGGGCGGCGGCCGGGGCGGGCGGGTGATGTCCTCGCCCGGCACCACGTTCGGCCCGACGGCGCTGGCCACGCCCGCCAACGCCGTCACCGTCCTGCGCCTGCTGGTGGCGCCTCTGCTGGTGGCCCTGATCCTGGTCGTCGGCCCGTCGTGGTGGGCGGCCGCCGCCTGGGCGGTGGCGTCGGGCACGGACTGGGTGGACGGGTGGGTGGCGCGCCGCCACGGGGTGACCAGCTCCGGGGCGTTCCTCGACCCCCTGGCCGACAAGCTGATGGTCCTCGGCGCCCTCGCCGCCCTGGTCGTGATCGGCGGCCTGTGGTGGCTGCCGGTGGCGCTCATAGCGTTTCGCGAGGTCGGGATGAGCGTCTACCGGACCCTGGCCGCCCGCCGGGGCGTGTCGGTGCCGGCCCGGGGCTGGGCCAAGGTCAAGACCTGGGCCCAGACGCTGGCCATCGCCCTCGCGCTCGTCCCGCCGGTCGCCGCCCACGGACGCCTGGCCGTGGTGGCCGTGCTCTGGGTGGCCGTGGCCCTCACCCTGTGGACCGGGACCCTCTACTGGCTCGGCTACCGCCGGTCGGCGGTGGGGGCTGCCGGGGCCGGGGGCGGGGCCGGCTCGGGCATCGTCCCAGGCGCCGGCGGGGGCTCTGCCGGTGAGGGCTGAGGTCCTGGCCGTCGGGACCGAGCTGCTGCTGGGCCAGGTCGTCGACACCAACTCGTCGTGGCTGGGGGAGCGGCTCGCGCTGGCCGGCATCGACTCCCACTTCCAGACCAAGGTGGGCGACAACCGGGGCCGCATAGTGCTGGCGCTCCGCACCGCCCTGGCCCGCAGCGAGGCGGTGATCACCTGTGGGGGCCTGGGCCCGACCCAGGACGACATCACCCGGGAGGCGATCGCCGAGGTCATGAACGTGGCCCTGGTGCCGGACCCGGAGGTGCTGGGGCGCATCCAGGCCCTGTTCGCGGCCCGCGGCCGCACCATGTCGGCCAACAACGCCCGCCAGGCCGACGTCCCCGCCGGCGCGACGGTCATCCGAGCGACCAGGGGCACCGCGCCCGGCCTGGTCTGCCCACTCGGCCACAAGGTCGTCTACGCCGTCCCCGGGGTTCCCCACGAGATGATGGAGATGGCGGAGCGGGCCGTCATCCCCGACCTGGTGGCCCGGGCCGGCTCCCGGGCCGTCATCGCCTCCCGGGTGGTGCGCACCTGGGGGATGGCCGAGTCCACGCTGGCCGAGGTCCTGGCCCCCCGGTTGGAGGCGCTCGAGGCCCGAGCCGGGGGAGGGGCGGGGGGAGGGGTCCCGGGCGGGGCCCCGCCCACGATCGCCTTCCTGGCCAGCGGGATGGAGGGGATCAAGGTCAGGATCACGGCCAAGGCTCCGGACCTGGCTGCCGCGGCCGCCCTGCTCGACGCCGAGGAGGCCGAGGTCCGGGCCCTGGTCGGCGACCGGGTCTTCGGCGTCGACGACGAGACGATGGAGCACGCCGTCGGGCGCCTGCTCGGGGGTCGGGGCCTGACGCTCGGCCTGGCCGAGTCCGTGACCGGCGGCCTGGTGGCGTCCCGGCTCGTGGGCGTGGCCGGGGCAAGCGCCTGGTTCCGGGGATCGGTGGTGGCCTACGACCCGGCCGTCAAGCACGCCGTCCTCGGTGTGCCGGAGGGTCCCGTCGTGACCGCCGGGGCCGCCCTCGCGATGGCCGAGGGCGCCCGGCGGGTCCTCGGGGCCGACATCGGACTGGGCGTCACCGGCGTGGCCGGGCCCACGACCGAGGAGGGGGTCGAGGTGGGCACGGTCTGGTGCGGGCGGTCCGGCCCGGGGCCGGCGGCCGAGACGGCCGTCCTGCGGCTCCCGGGGGACCGGGACCGCATCCGCCAGTTCGCGGCCATCTCGCTGCTCGACCTCCTGCGCCGGCGCCTGCTCGAGGCGGCGCCCGTCTGAGAGGATGCGGCGATCGCCTTCGCGGCAGGGTCTGCGCTGTCAGTGGCGATGGGGCCACGGGTCGTCGAGCGGCCACCGGCAGCGGTCGGCACCGCCCTGCATCGACTCCATCTCGGCCAGCAGGTCCTCGATGAAGGCGCCGAGCTCCTGGTGGTTGCTCGCCGGCCAGCCGGCCGCGCTGTAGATCCAGACGTCCGGACTGGATCCGGGGCCGTTCGACGGGTCGAAGGGCTCGGCTGGAGCAAGGAGCCGCCACGCGTAACGCTCCCCCCGCCGCTCGACGTAGACGATGTCACCGGCCTCTGGCTGCGCAGCCAGGAGGGCCCCGACCAGCTCGGTGCGAGTCATCGCTTCTCCCTGACTGATCCCTCGGACCGAGAACCTAATCGGGTTGCGGGTCACGCTGGGTGGCGCAGCCGGCCCCGAGGGTGCCTGTCCGCCCATCCGCGGCCCGCCGAGGCCCGGACAGAGAGGAAAAGATGCGGGAGACCTCATCCGGGCGGCAACGGGCTACGAATGTGAGGTTGCACGAGCGAGACTCCACCTGAGGGTGGCGCAACTCGGGCGGGAGGAGGAGCCATGGAGGGTCTCAGCCGCAGGATGTTCCTGAGGAAGGGCTCGCTGGTCGTCGCCGGGGCCGGTGTCCTGGCTGCCATGCCGACGGCCGTCATCCCTGAGGTGCTGGGATCGGCCGAGAGCGCGGTGCCGGCGGCTGAGTCGGCGACCACCGGCCTCCCCGAGGCCGGGACCCTCGCCGAGCCGCTCATAGCCCACCTCCGCGACCTCGGGACGGGCGAGATAGGCATCTTCTCGGGGACGCGCGCCGTCACCGTGCGCGATCCCCAGCTCGCGGCCCGCCTGTTCCGAGCGGCCCGGTAGCCGCCCGTGCCCCCGCCGGCCGTCTCCCTGCCGTCCGCCCCGCCGTCAGCCTTCCGCCAGTCGTCCCCCCGCCAGCCGTTCCCCCCGTCCGCCCTGTCCCGTCCCTGTCGACCGACCGCCAGACACCCGAGGTGAGCCATGTCGTCCCATCGTGAGGCCCCCGAGATCTCCAAGGACCCGGTAGCTGACAGCACCGACGTCTATGCCTTCGTCAGCCCCGACAAGCCTGACACCGTCACGCTGATAGCCAACTACGTTCCCCTCCAGGCCCCGGCCGGAGGCCCGAACTTCTACGCGTTCGGCGACGACGTGCAGTACGACATCAACGTCGACAACACCGGGACCGGCCAGCCGAACGTCATCTACCGGTTCAACTTCCAGGACGTCATCACCAACCCGAACACGTTCCTCTACAACACCGGGCCGATCTCCTCGCTCACCGACATGAACTTCAACCGCCGCCAGACCTACACGGTGACCCGGATCGTGAACGGGACCAGCACGGTGCTCGGCAGCGGGCTCCCCTGCCCGCCGTGCAACATCGGGCCGCTCTCGACGCCGAACTACGCCGGCCTCGCCACGAGCGCCATCAAGACCCTGTCGGACGGCAGCAAGGTCTACGCCGGGCAGCGGGCCGAGGGCTTCTACGTCGACCTGGGGGCGATCTTCGACCTGGGCGACCTCCGGCCCCTCCAGCAGCTCCACGCCCACTTCGGCCTCGCGGTCCCCGAGCTGACCCGGGCCTCTCCGGGGATCAACGCCACCAAGAACGTGAACGTGTACACCATCGCCATCCAGGTGGCCAAGACCAGCCTCACCCCCAACGGCTCCAACCCGACCGACCCGTCGAGCTCCTCGTCGGTCATCGGCGTGTGGACCAGCGCCGGCCGGCAGGCAGCCCGGATGTACGCCAACCCGACCACCACGACCGACGGCGAGGAGACGGTCGCCGGGCCCTTCTACCAGGTGTCCCGGTTGGGCAACCCGCTGTTCAACGAGGTGCTCGTACCCATCGGGACCAAGGACTTCTGGAACACCCAGCCTCCGGCCATGGACAGCCAGTTCGCCAAGTACGTCGCCAATCCCGAGCTGGCGACCCTCCTGCCCGTCCTCTACCCCGGCGCCTTCCCCAACCTCGACGCCTACAACAAGTCGGGCAAGGCCAGGGCGGACCTGGAGGCCATCCTGCTCACCGGCATCCCGTCGGGGATCATCCCCGGCTTCCAGAACGTGAACGGCAACGGCAAGACCCAGGCCGACGAGCTCCGGCTCAACATGGCCATCAGCCCCAACACGTCGAAGCCGAGCAACCTCGGGCTCGTCGGCGGCGACGCCGCCGGCTTCCCCAACGGGCGACGGGTCTTCGACGACGTCACCACCATCGAGCTGCAGGCCATCGCCGGCGCCACCCTTCCCCTGGTCGACAAGAGCTACACGGCCGACAAGGCGGTCAGCGCGGTCACCCAGGGCCTCACCGCCAACGCCAACGACACGACGGGGCGCTCCACGGAGAGCTACCTCAGCACCTTCCCCTACCTGGGCACGCCATACGCGGGGTACGACATCCCCGACAACGACGTCCCGGCGCCCACCAGCTCCTACTAGGGGGAGGGGTCCTGCCGTCATGACCGAAGGCGGGCTACCGCCCAGCCAGGCCGGCAGCGTCGTCCTCGACGTCGGGGGCGACGTGGGGGCCCTGGTGGTGCACGCCCGGGCGGGGTTGGCCGGGGCCGAGATCGAGCTCAGCCCGACGGCCGGCGGCGGGGCCCGCACCCATACCCTCGTGCGGGAGCGGCGCATCGGCGGCCGCCCCGTCTATGCCGCCGTCTTCCCAGCGCTTCCCGCCGGGGACTACGTCCTGTGGGACCTGGAGGACCGCCCAGCGGGCGCGGTCACCGTCCTCGGCGGGGCCGTGACCGAGCTCGACTGGGCCGCCCTGGCCGCGCCTGGCCCAGAGCTCCCGCCCTCGCCAAATCAAGACCTGGCCGACCTGAGGGACCGCCGGTCCCTGAGCACAACTGGAGGATGATCGATGAGCGCTCGACGGACATACGGCCGGCGGATCGCAGCCTCGGCCTTGCTTGGCTGCGCTGGCGCACTGGTGATGACCTCGGTCGCCGGGGCCACCACTGGCGTGACCGCGTCGCGGCTGCAGGGGGCGAACCGGTACTCGACGGCCGCGGCGATGGCCGAGGCCACGTTCCCGAAGGGGTCCAACGTCGCCGTGCTGGCATCGGGTGACACCTTCCCCGACGCCCTCTCGGCCGCCTACCTGGCGGGCCGGATGAGCGCCCCGGTACTGCTGAGCGCCAAGGGATCGCTCCCTGCCGAGACCGCGAGCGCGCTCTCGGCGCTGAAGGTGAACCAGGTCGACATCGTCGGCGGCCCGGCCGCCGTATCGGCCGGTGTAGAGCAGACCCTGAAGAACGACGGCTACATGGTCCGTCGCCTCTACGGGGCCAACCGGGACGTCACCGCCCAGGTCGTGGCCGAGGCCTACCCGTCCT
>JBOGGR010000417.1:0-2384 GCA_050744025.1 Acidimicrobiales bacterium | reverse complement strand
GTGCTGGTTCGTGACGTCGATCGACGGCGGGGGCAGGTAGTGGCCGGGGCCGACCCCGGAGACGTAGGACGGCGGGGCCGTGAAAGGGATCACGGGCTGGCCGGCCAGCGCCGTGGTCATGAAGTCGTGCCAGATCTGGGCCGGGTAGGTACCCCCGTACACGGTGATGGGCGTGCTGGGGTACTGCATCGTGACGTCCCCGCTCGGGTCGCCCATCCACACGACAGTGGCCAGCTGTGGGGTGTAGCCGTCGAACCAGGCGTTGTAGAAGTGGTCGGTGGTCCCGGTCTTGCCGGCCGCCGGCCGCCCGGGGAGGGCAGCGGCCGTGCCCGTGCCGTGCTGGACGACCTGCTGGAGCACGCTCGTGCCCACCTCGACCTCCGCGGCCGGCAGCACCCTCCTGCCCTTGCCGGGAGGGGAGATCAGCACCTTGCCCTTCTGGTCGACGACCTTGGTCACGAACACAGGCCGGTGGTAGATCCCGCCGTCGGCCATCGTGGCGTAGGCGGCGGCCATGTCGATCGGGTGCACTTCGTCGCCGCCGATGATGGCCGAGAGGTTCGCCGGGGCGTCGATGTTCCCCATGCGCTTGGCCATGGCCAGCACCTTGGACAGGCCGGCGTCGATGCCGAGGCGCATGTACGCGCAGTTGACGGAGTCGTACGTGGCCTTGGCCACGGTCATGATGCCGTAGCCGGGCTCGGCGTTCTGCACCGGGTAGGGGTCGGGCGTGCCCCCGGGGTTGGCGAAGTAGCACGGCGCCGTCCCGTCCACTGTGTCGTTGACGGAGTAGCCCTGGTGGATGAGGGCCATCAGCGAGAACAGCTTGAACGACGACCCGGGCTGGCGACCCGCCCCTCCCCCGAGGCCGGTGACCACGTCGAACCCGGCGACGGTGGAGTTGTTGCCCGGCACCAGGGCCCTGACCTCGCCGTTGGCCGGGTCGACGGCGACCAGGGCAGCGGTGAACCTGCCGCCGGTGTTGGGCAGCTCCTTCGCCACCGCCGCCTGGGCGTCGGCCTGCATCGCCGGGTCCAGCGAGGTGTATATCCGGAGGCCGCCCTCGAACAGCGTGTCGTAACGGGTCTCGAAGGTGGAGCCGAGACGGGGGTCGGAGAGGAGCTGGTGGACGACCTCCTCGACGAACGTGGTCTCCCGGCTCGGCCCCGGCCGGTGCACGCTGGTCGGCAGCGGAGCCTGCTTGGCCGCCGCGGCCTGGGCCGCCGTGAGGTGGTGGTTCGCCACCATCTGGTCCAGGGCCAGGTTGCGCCGGGCCCTGGCGTTGGCGGGCTCGGTTATGGGGTTGTAGTAGCTCGGGTTCTCGATCATCCCGGCCAGGAGCGCTGACTGGGCGGCGTCGAGCTGGCCGACGCCCTCGTTGAAGTAGGCGTAGGCCGCGGCAGCGATGCCGTACGCCCCGTTGCCGAAGTACACGGTGTTGAGGTAGCGCTCCAGGATCTGGCTCTTGCTCATCTGCTTCTGCAGGCGGAAGGCCAGCAGCGCCTCGTGGAGCTTGCGGCCGATCGTCTGCTTGGAGCTGAGGACGTCCTTCTTGATTAGCTGCTGGGTGATCGTCGAGCCGCCCTGGACGATCCGGCCGGACGTGAGGTCGGCCTTGGCCGCCCGGAAGATGGAGGAGGCGTCGATCGCCCCGTGCTTGTAGAAGTTCTTGTCCTCCACGTCCAGCACGGCGTGGACCGCCACCGCCGGGACCTGGGAGAGCTTGACCGGCTTGCGGAAGTCCGCGTCCTGGAGGACCGACAGCACCTGGCCGTCGGCTGCGTAGACGTAGGAGGGGACCTTGAGGCTGTCGAGCTGGACAGGAGGAGCGTGGTTGTCGAGGCTCACCATGCCGGCGAAGGACGTGGCGGCCGGGGTCAGGCCGAGCGCCAGCAGGGCCAGGCCGGCCCCTCCGACGGCCACGAGCAGGATGAAGCGGAGCGGGATGCCCACTATGTGAGCCAGGACGCGCACGACAGCGGTCGAGCGTAGTGGGGGGAGCCCGGCCCGGCCGTCCATCAGCCGCCGAGGAGGGGGGCCAGGCCGATCAGGACCCCCGTCGCCACCACCAGGGCGGGGATGCCCACCCTCGCCCCTACCCGGGTGTAGTCCCAGGCGCTGACCTCCACCCCGAGGCGGCCGAGAGCGTCCAGCCACAGCAGGCTGGCCAGGGCGCCGGTGGCCAGCACCACCGGGCCCATGTTCACCCCGATGAGCAGCGCCCACAGCTGGCCGGTCGGGTGGGCCGGCAGGGCCTGGACCCCCACCAGGAGGGCCGGCAGGTTGTTGGCCACGTTGGCGGCCAGCGCCGCCAGGCCCGTGGTCCGGGCCAGGGCCAGTGGCCCGGCGCCGGTCAGGTACTGGGCCACCGGGAGGTGGGTGGT
>JBOGGR010000416.1:0-10518 GCA_050744025.1 Acidimicrobiales bacterium | reverse complement strand
CTCCAGAAACAGATCAGAGCGGGGCCGACCACATTGGCCGGCCCCGCTCCAAGTCAGAGTGAAAGGCGTTACGGAGTCACGTCGCTGTAGGTGGCACCGTGGCTCCACCCACTTGGCTCACCCACCGCTGTGGTAGCGGCGCAAGTGGTACTCGCTTTCCCGAAGTACACGGTCGCTGCATTTGCAGGCTGACTGGCACCCCAGCAGGTCCCCGACGCCGACTGCACCTCGAAGGTGATCCACGAGTTGGCAGGCGTGGTGCCAGCAGCACTGGTGGACACGACCACGGTGTTGGTGGTATCGCCACTGCCAGGCATGGCGGCCACGAACGACAGGTTGGGCTCAGCTGACGTCAGGCCCGCTACCGTCACCGAGCTGTAGTTCTGGCTGTCGGTGAACAGCGTCGCCGCGCTCGTGAGAGCGTTCTTGACGTCAGCCTGTGCGCCCCGGTCCTGGGCCCGGGTCCTGGCTCCCAGGAAGGTCGGGATGGCGATCGCCATCAGGATGGCGATGATCAGGACCACCACCATCAGCTCGATGAGGGTGAAGCCCTCTTCGTCCCGTCGGCAGCGCCGGCGGATGGCTTGCATCATGATTGTTTGGCTCTCCTTCGGGAGGGGAATGTTGTTGTGGTTTCAGGCGAGCCCGTTTCCCGCCTCTCGGGCTCGCCTGCTCACGCAGGGATCGAGTCCTCCAGGCAGCTATCCGCCTCCCGGCGGCCTGGCTGTGCTTCGGAGCAACCGCTCGCCGAACGTGACAACGGCATGACGACGACCCGACTTGAGCCCCTGCCGCGAAATCTCCGGGACGAGTCGAGCTGTGGCGGTCGCCCTGCGTCGCCCCGGTTCCTCAAGCAGAGATCGGCCGCGCCGATCTAGCTCCCGTGGTCGCCACGGTCGTCTCCCGCGTCCGAGTCGGCCCGCCAGACTCGGCGCCGTCTCTCCCCATGCCGGTGGATGCGCCTCGCGCCCTGCCCGGCCGGCTGCGCTACGCCTGGCTGCTGGGCATGCTGGTCGCCCTGGCGGCCACCCTTCCCGTCTGGCTCTCTCCAGGCGCGCGCTTCGTGGGCACCATGGGAGACCCGGAGACGTTCTCCTGGTACCTCGCCTGGGTTCCCCACGCGCTGGCCCACGGCCTCAATCCGCTCGAGGCCCATATGGCCAACGCCCCCTACGGCGTGAACCTCATGTGGAACACGTGGATGCCCCTCGCCGGGCTCCTGCTCTCCCCGATCACCCTCCTCTTCGGCCCCCTCGTCTCGTACAACCTGCTCATCGCCGGCGCGCTGCTCCTCAACGTGCCCGCCGCCTTTGCGTTCACGAGACGGGTGACCGACAGCGGAGCGGCAGCCCTGGTCGGCGCTGGCTTCTTCGGCATCTGTCCGTTCGTAGCCGGTCATGCCCTGATGCACCCGAACCTGGCCCTGGCCGCCTATCCTCCGCTCCTCCTTGCCCTCTTAGCCGACGCTGCCTCCGGCCGGCGGCGGCCGCGGCAGGCAGGCCTGCTCGTAGGGCTTGCGACTACCGCCCAGCTCTTCCTCGGCGAGGAGGTCCTGGCCATCACAACAGTCGGTGTCGCCCTCCTCGGCTGCTACCTGATCGTCGCCGAGCGACCCTGGCTGCTCCAGGTCGGCCGGCGGCTCGCTCACACCCTCGCAACCGGTGCGGCAGTCTGCCTTCCGTTAGTCGTGCTGCCGCTGGCCTGGCAGTTCCTCGGCCCGCAGCGCATCAGCGGGCCGATGTACCCTCCCGGCCGCTACAGCCTCGATCTTGCTGGCCTGGTCGTGCCCACCCACCTCTCGCTGACGTCCTTGCCCGCGTACACAGCCGCGGATGCGTGGTCTGGGGACCTGCTCGAGAGCACGGGCTATCTCCTTCCCATCATCATCCTCTCGGCGGTCCTCCGGCGTTGCTGGTGGCCAACGCGCCGCGGCCAGGCGGTCATGGTGACCTCCTGCGCTGCGCTGGCGCTGGCCTTTGGGCCGGCCCTCCACATCGCTGGTCATCGCCTGCCGATCCCAGGTCCCGGGTCGTTGTTCGTTCACCTGCCGGTGCTGAGTACATCGTTGCCGGCCCGCCTTACGCTGCTACCGGACCTCGGTGCCGCCCTCGCAGTGAGCATCATCTTGGGACGGCTGGGGCGTGCCTTTCCGGAACGGCGGATGCGCACCCTCATGGGGGCGGTAGCTCTCCTAACGGCGGTGATGTGGCTTCCTGCCTGGCCGATGAGCGCGTATACGCCCGAGCATGCTGCCGGGGCTCTCGACCCTTCCGTTCTTCGAGCAGGGGACGTCGTCGAGTTCGCTCCGACGCCATTCCTCGGATTCACCTCCGCGCCCATGCTGTGGCAGGCCCAGGACTCGTTCCGCTGGACCATGGGGGCCGCCTACCTGATCAGCCCTCAGGAGGTCCCGAGACTCGCGAACCATCACTCGGACTTCCCGTGCCTAGACAGCCCGATGAGGCTTCATGCCCGCAGCGGGATGAGCCTCGTCGACCTGTCCTGCCCCTCCAACCTCCGCCACCGGCTGCGTTCTGCCGGCGTGACCGTCCTGGTGGCCTGGCCATCGCCCTGGCAGACCCAGATCCTGGGCCCGATCACCTCCGTGCTCGGGCGGCCACAGATGCGGGGTGGGCTGGCAGTCTGGCGCCTGGCCCCGCCGGCCTGAGCCCGCCGGCCCGCGGCATCGCCCGGTGATGTCGCAGCCGCTCGGTACCCTTTCGCCGACGGGAGGAGCGACCATGGGCTGGACGACGAGACGCCGCTACGGGGCAGGGGCCCTGGTCGCCGCCTTCCTGGTCGGCCGGCGCGGCCGGCGAGGCCGGCGGCACCACCTCCTCCGCCTGGCCGTCGTGCTGGCTCTGGTGTACCTGGCGGTCACACACGTCGCCTACACGGCCCTGGTCCTGGCCGTGGTGGTCGGAGCCATCGTCTGGCAGCAGCGGCGTCGTCGGGGCCGGGCCCTGGACGTCGCCCACTGGCAGAGCCTCACCCCCGCCGGCTTCGAGGAGGCGGTGGCCGAGCTACTGGTGGCCGCCGGCTGGCGCCACGTGCGCGCGATAGGCGGCAGCGGCGACCTTGGCGCCGACGTGGTGGGCACCGACCCCGACGGCCGGCCGGGCATCGTCCAGTGCAAGCACCTCCTCCCCGAAGCGGCCGTCGGGTCCCCTGTCGTGCTCGCCACCCTCGGCGCGATGACCGTCCACGGTGCCGAGCGGGCCCTCGTCGTCACCACCGGCCGGTTCACCCCGGCCGCCGCCGACCTGGCCCGGCGTCACGGGGTCGAGCTGGTGGACGGCCCGGCCCTGGCCGAGGAGGCCCGGGCCCTCGACCGCAGGGCAGCCATCGAACAGCCGGTATGAGCATAACCTGCGAGCATGGATCAATCGGTGTCGATGCTGGCGGCGGGAGGCATGATGCGTTACGAAGTGCGATTCCGTGGCCGCGTGCAGGCCATCACCGAGGACGGGGCAGCCTTGGAGGGGCCCCTCGACAAGGTGGTCCTCCGAGAGCACCTTGACCGGGTGATGGAGGAGCTGCTCGGGCTACGAGCCATCGATCCGGCTGTGTCCGCCGATCTCGGGCGACGCGGCGTCGAGATCGAAGTGGTCGTGGACGCCCTGGATGGCGTCGATGCGGTAGCTATTGGCAACGGGCTCATCCGGACGGCCGTGCATGCTGCCGGCGGCTTCACAAAGGGCTGGTCGTCGGATTGGCTGGAGATCACCGGAGTGAGCACGGATGAGCTGGTGGACGCCTGAGCGGCGACGGTGCCATAGACCTTCTATCCACACCGGTCCTGGCCAGCAAGACCCGTAGCCACCGGTCGGACTCGGCCACGAAGCGGGCTTCGGTGACTCCCCGGAGGATGGCTGCCTGAGCCCGCCGACAGCCTGGGCCGCCTCAAGTGGAGCCCGAGGGTGTCGATCCACTGGCCATGGCCGCCACGACGGTAGCTGCTCGCGCCCCGACCGCTCCCGTCGAACCGGTTCGAGACCGTGGGGCGCCGTCGGCCGCCTCCACTCTCCCCGGCCGCGTCGGCTGGGCCTGGATGCTGGGCCTCGTCATCGCCCTCGTTGCCACCGCGACGGTGTGGGCGTCGCCGGGGAGCGCGTTCGTGGGCATGCCGGGGGACCCGGCCGCATATGCCTGGTTCCTCGGATGGACCCCACACGCGCTGCAGCACGGCCTCAACCCGCTGGAGACCCACCTGGCCAACGCCCCTTACGGGGCCAACCTCATGTGGAACACGTGGGTCCCCCTGGCCGGCCTCCTCCTCTCGCCCGTCACCCTGCTCTTCGGGCCAATCGCCTCTTACAACGTGCTGGTCGCCGGGTCCCTGATGCTCAACGCGCCGGCGGCCTTCGCCCTCACGCGACGGCTGACCCAGGACGGCCGGGCCGCCCTGGTCGGGGCGGCGTGCTTCGGCATCTGCCCCTTCGTCGCATCGCAGGCCCTGGGCCACCCCGACTTCGCGCTGGCTGCGTACCCTCCCCTCGCCCTGGCCCTCCTCATCGACGCGGCGCGAGGGCGCCGCTCCCCGGCCCGCGTCGGGCTGCTGCTCGGTCTGGCCACGGCCGCCCAGGTGCTGATGGGCGAGGAGGTCCTGGCCATCACGGCCATCGGCCTGTGGATCCTCGGGGCCTGGCTCGTCGTCACCGAGCGGGCCTCGCTCCGGGCCTGGGCAGCCGGGCTTGCCCGCGCGCTGCCAGTTGCCGCCGTAGTGACGCTTCTCCTGGCCGGCCTCCCCCTCGCCTGGCAGCTGCTCGGCCCCCAGCGCGTGCCCGGAGCCTTCTACTCGTCGACCGTCTACAGCGCCGACCTCGCCGGCCTCCTCGTCGCCACCCCGGCGTCACTGGTGCACGAGCCGCTGGCCTCGGTGACCAGCGGCTGGTCCGGCAACCTGCTCGAGAGCACGGCGTTCGTGCTGCCCCTCGTCGTCGCCATCGTGGCGCTGCGCCGATGGTGGTGGCCCAGCCGAGCCGCCCGGGCCGCCCTCGTCGTGGCATGCGCCGGCCTGGCGCTCGCCCTGGGGCCGACCCTGCACATCGGCGGGGTGCTCACCGGGGTCCCGGGTCCGGCCCGGCTGCTCGCCCACCTCCCACTCGTCGACAAGGGGCTCCCGGTCCGCCTGACCCTGCTGGCCGACCTCGGAGGCGCCGTCGTGGTCGGCATCGCCCTCGACCGGGCTCTCCGGGACCCGGTGCGCCCGCTCCGCTCCCTGCCGCTGGCGATCCTCCTCGCCGGCACCGCCGCCCTCTGGCTGCCGGCGTGGCCTCTGTCCCATTTCGCCCCCCAGCACGTGCCCGGGGCCACGGCGCCCTCGGTGCTGCGGGCCGGCGACGTGGTCGAGTTCGCCCCGGCCCCGGCCGTCCGCCCCACCGCTCCGATGCTCTGGCAGGCGCAGAGCTCGTTCCGCTGGAGCATGCGGTCCGCGTACCTCATGAGCCCGCAAGTGGCCGCAGAGGCCCGCGGGCACCGTCGCGATTTCTCCTGCCTGGACTCGGTCGGGATCGAGCGACGGGGCGGCAGCTTCGTCCCGACCCCCTGCCCGTCGGACCTCGGGCCCCGGCTGCGAGCCGCCGGGGTGACGGTGGTAGTGGCCGCCCCGTCTCCGATGCAGCGCTCCCTCGCAGGCCAGATCACCCCGGCGCTGGGCCGGCCGGAGCGGCGAGGGGGGCTGCTGCTGTGGCGCGTGGCCCCGCCCGCCTGAGGCGGCCTGCGGCACGGCAGCTCGGCCCTCAGGTCCGGCCATCACCTGCCGATGATCCGATCGTGACCGCGATCGCGACGGGCTTCAGCCCGGGCGAGATGCCGCCGGCATGGGCGAACCATCCGAGCGTGTCCTCCGTCGGGCTCCTCAGCGTCGTCATCCCGTTCTGCAACGAGAAGGCGGTCGTCGGCCCTCTCGTGACCCGCCTCCGCCCGGTCCTCGACGGGCTGATACGGGATGGTCACGCCGCGTCCTACGAGCTGGTCTGCGTCGACGACGGCTCGACGGACGGCACCGTGAGGGAGCTGGAAGGGGCGGGAGCCGGCTGGCCGGAGCTGTGCCTCCTGGTCCTGCGCCGCAACGTGGGGCAGCAGATCGCGATCACGGCTGGCCTGGAGGCGGCGAGCGGCGACTGGGCTGTGACCCTGGACGCCGACCTGCAGGACCCCCCCGAGCTGCTCCCCGACATGCTACGGGCGGCCGCCCGCCATGGTGTGGACGTCGTCTACGCCTGCCATGGCGACCGGCCTGGCGACGGGCGCCTGGCCCGGACCCTGGCCGCCGGGTACTACCGGGTGGTCGGGCGGCTGGCGGGAGTGCCCCTGCAACCCCACGTCGGCGACTACCGCCTGATGAGCCGGCGGGTCCTCGACGCCCTCGCCGCCCTGCCCGAGCGCCACCGGGTCCACCGGCTCCTTCTCCCCTGGCTCGGCTTCTCCTCGGTCACCCTGTCCCACCGCCGTGAGCCCCGCGCTGCCGGCGCCACGCACTATTCGACCTGGCGGCTGCTGAACATCACGATCGATTCCATCGTCGGGTTCACGACCGCCCCCCTCCGCATCGCCACCCTCCTGGGGGTGGCCACCGGCCTCGTCTCGCTCGCCCTCACCGTGGTCAGCGTGATCGCCAAGGTGGCCGGCGCGTCCATACCCGGATGGGCGTCGCTGGCCGTGGCTGTCACCTTCCTCGGCGGCGTGCAGCTGATCTGCACCGGAGTCCTCGGCGAGTACGTCGGGCGGACGTTCGCCGAGGTCCAGCGCCGGCCCCTGTACGACGTGGCCACCGCCCGCCAGCCCGGCCGGGAGCGCGGCGAGGAGCCCGGCCGGTTCCAACTGCGGCCGGCGGAGCCGGGGCCCGATGGGGCCTGACGAGATCCGGCGCCAGGCCGAGCTGGAGGATCGCCACTTCTGGTACCGGGCCCGGCGGCAACGGGTCGCCGCTCTCGTTCCCCGCTCGACTCCGGGTGGCAGGGCGCTCGACGTCGGGTGCGGCTCGGGCGGTACGACCCGGGTGCTGGCCGACGCCGGCTACCGGGTGTCGGCCGTCGAGTACCAGCCAAACGCGGTCCGCCACGCCTTCGCCCGGGGCCTGCGGGTGGCCCGGAGCGATGCGGAGCATCTCCCGTTCGCGGCCACGACATTCGATGTGGTCCTCGCCACGGACGTCCTCGAGCACCTTCCCGACGACGCCGGGGCGGTGAGCGAGATCGCGCGGGTGCTGGTGCCCGGCGGGAGCCTCGTCCTGAACGTCCCGGCCGATCCACGGCTGTGGTCGGAGCACGACATCGCCCTCGGCCACGTCCGCCGCTACGGGCGCGACCGGCTCCGGTCCCTCCTCGACAGGTGCGGGCTGGTGGTCGACCGGGTGGACGCGTGGATGGTGCTGGCTCGCCCGGCCGTCCGCCTCTTCCGGGGCCGGCGCCGGCCGACCCTCGGCTACCCGGCGGCCGAGGACGACCTGGCCGCCGTCCTCGATGCGCAGATCGACTGCCTGCCTTCCAGCGACCTGGTCCCGGTGTCGTGGCCGGTCAACGCCCTCCTCACCTCGGTCATGGCCGTCGAGAGGCACCTGCCGTGGACGAGCCGCCTGAACGGGGTCTCCCTGCTCGCCGTGGCCCACCGGCCGGCGCCGGCGACGACCTGCGCCGCTCCCGGCCCGGGGGCGGCCGCCCTGGCCCACAACCGGGACCCTGAGTCCGGGTCCGGCCCCCACGAAGGGGTGGTCACGGCCCGCCGGGCAAGTTGACACCGCATATGGTGCCAACTACCCTACAGATATCAACTTAGCATCATATCTAGTGTCGCATCGAGGAGATCAGGATGAACATGCCACCATCCTACGACCGGCCGAGGGCCCAGCGCGCGCTGGCTGAGTTCCGATCGAGGCGTCGATCCGCCACCCCAGAGGCGGTTGTCGCGCTGTGTAGCGCTCTGGGGTACACGATCGACACGAAGAGAGGGAAGGGGTCGCACGCCGTAGCGATCCGCTCGGGCGCACCCACGATCACGATCCCGAGGGTCTTTGGCGTACGCATTGCCACGGGCATCCTCACGACCCTGGAGGAGGTCTTCGAGCGCGATGGCTCGAACCAAGAACGACATGTTTGAGCATCTGCTCAGCCAGCCCTGGTCCCGGGAGTTCGTTCCCGACGGGGCCTTGATCGCGGCTCGTGTCCCGGAGCTACCGGGATGCTTCGCGACGGGGACCACCTGGGAGGAAGCTCACGTCAACCTCGAGGATGCACTCGTAACGTGGTTGGCCGCGGCCGTCGAGCTAGGCAACGAGGTGCCGGCGCCTCGAGGTGGAGACGAGCCCGAGGAGTATTCTGGCCGCTTCTCGGTGCGAGTACCGCGATCACTGCACAGACGGCTGGCAGCTCGGTCGGACGCGGAGGGTTGCTCACTCAATCAACTGGTGAGCACACTTCTCGCCGAGGCCATCTATGGACCGGTCCACACGCCATCGGATACCGATGCCTACGAGGAGATCGCAGCGGACGCCGTCGCTGCTAGAGCCGATGCCATCGGCGCCCTCAAGGGTATCGGTACCTTCCTACGGAACCGGGGCGACACCAACCTGGCATGTCTTGTCTACGCGTTCGCTGCCGAGCGGGTGGCGACAGGCCCGGGTGGCGCCCAGGAAGCGGCGAAGGAGTTCGGCGCGGCCGGAGCACTGGCCCGACGGGAGCGGCGGATGCGATTGGCCGAGTCACTGTGGCGCCAGAGCCTCCGACTCGACATCACCAACGTCCGATCGAACTCTTCGCTTGGTCAGCTCCTTCACCACCAGGCCCGCTACGAGGAGGCCATCGAGTTCTTGGAGCGAGCCGCCAGCGTGGACAGCTACGCTCGCCTCTTCCTGGGCTGGTCCAAGCTACAGCTCGGTATTTCTACTGAGCAGGAGGATCTGACCTCCGAAGGCCTGGCCGACCTGACCGATGCCCTCAGGCAATGGGCGGCCTATGCACCGCAGGCCGAGCGGTCATCGTGGTTGCGCCAGCTTCGACGGCTGCACCTCGTCGGGCCTCGCTTTCGCCCGGAGATCGATCAGTTGGTGACATTCGCGAACAGCAACGCGAACTGGTCCAAGATATCCATCGATGAGGTCGAAGTGGCGGTGTCGCTCGACGAGGGACCTGATGGCGACGGCACGGTACAGAATCTGAGCCCTCGGACAATTTGAGCATCGATCCTCCTGCGGGAGGGGCCGGGGATGAAGAGAGCTAGATGACCCAAGCCGACATCCTCTGGCTCACGTTCAGCGTCCCGCCAGGTCAGGTCTTCGGCCTCGAGCACCTGGAGGCCGAGTCACCGGCTGGACCGACGACGAGGGGGTGCCCGGTCAGCAAGCCAGGCTCAGTGCCGACCAGGGCAGCCTTGGTGCTGGCGGCCTGGCCAAGGTCGTGGACCACCAGGACGATTCCGCGGAATCGTCCTCGGTCGACGGCGAGGCCCGGGCCTCCCACGAGCCCGCCCGTTCCCCTCCGCCAAGCGCTGGGCCTCGTCCCCGAGCGGCCCCCGAGCGCGGCGGACGGCCCCGCCGCGGCCGGTCGCATGGCCCAAGCGGTGCCCTCCGCCCGAGCGGGAGGGAGCGAGACCCAGAGCCCCCAGGCGTAGCGGCAGGCCGAGACTCCCTCAACCGATGGTCTCGGTCTCAACCGACCGTAGGGGGGACCTCTCCCCAACGGTCCAGATGGGCCACGATGGCCGGGAGTCTCTCCATCCAGTAGAGCCTCATCTCCTCGACGGTCACTTCTAGGGCGGGGTCCTCGGGGACGTCGTCGAAGCTGACCAAGGCACGAAGGATGTTGCGCACTGCGGCATCGGGGTCGACCGGTCGGTAGCGCTCCAAGAAGAGACCCAAGCCCTCCTCGACCGTCCTGCCCGTCCGTTGCTCCATGACCTGGATGTCCAGGTAGTCCCGCAGCTCGGGATGATCGACGACGACCTTCAGCTTCGACGCCAGCACGTCGCCGATGCCGGCCACCCGGATCCCTTCGACGACGTATATGGCGTCCACCATGTGTTGGGAGGAGGCGTCGAGGAACTGGAGCTTGGTGGAGCGCAGGATGCAGCTGAGCGTCCCTTCCGCCCGTTGGGTCACAGCCAAGGGCCCCCGGTCCGCAAGGGTGGCCTCCAGGGCGGCCAGGTCGACCGGGCCGTCGAGGAAGAAGTCGAGATCTCCACTCACTCGGTGGCCGACGTGAAGCGAGACGGCGGTCCCGGCCATCAAGTACGCCTCCGGGGGCAACAGGGCGCGGGCATCCGCCCATGCCCTCTGCGCGTCGACGGTCAGGACATCCCGGAGCCTCCTCGGCAAGCCTCTCATCGGGAGAGCGCACCCGCCAGAGTGCCACCACCTGAGCGTCCAACCGTTCCGAAATCTGTCTCATCTGTCACTTTGGAGGAGAGCAGGCTTCGGAGCCACCCGTTGCCGGGTGGCGGTGACGGTCTTGTCCGGCCGGGATGGGCCGGTGCCGTCTTGACGGGTCGTCGAGGAGCACCTGGGCGAGCCCATGAACCTCT
>JBOGGR010000415.1:0-2366 GCA_050744025.1 Acidimicrobiales bacterium | reverse complement strand
GCCCTAGCCCGTCGGGTGGCGCGCCTCGAGGCCTCCCTTGCCGTCGCCCTGGAGCCGCCCCCGGCCGCGGAGTTGGCGCCCGATCCCGATGTCGACATGGGACTGGCCGCCTGGGTCGAGTGGCTGGTGCACACCCACGAGCTGGCCGAGCGCATCCCCGCCTGCTGGGCGCACCACCCCGGTCTCATCGCCGAGCTTCGGGCCCTGCGGTGGCTGCATGACACCGCACTCGCCTCCTCCAACCCGGCCGAGCACATCGGGTACTACGACGCCTTGGCCCGGGTGCTCCAGCGTCTCGGCGACTCGGCGGCCGGGCGCTGCGCCCGGCGGATGGGGCACGAGGAGCCGGCGAGGTGGCCGGAGGCCCTGACGGGCAGGGGCCGCATGTGACCGTGACGGCCCACCGCACCCGGACCCGCAGAGGCCCGGGCGGGCACGGGCCGCGTCCAGCGAGAAGCTGGGTAGTCGCCAACGTTGGAAACTGTTCGGCGTTTCCGTTTCACCTCAAGCCTCAACTCAAGGCCCACGATTAACGCCGACTCTTCATGGGTGGCCGGAAGCCGCCAGACAATCCAGCTGGTCGTTACAGGTATCGTCGTCGGAGTTGCCTGCCTAGGCGCCGCAATCGGCCTCCTCGCCACTCAAGGACACGGCGACAGTGCTGCGGTCGTGGCCGCTTGCCATGATCTGTATCGAGGCGGGGCGCTGCCGGCGGAGCCGGATGCTGCTTTCAGCGCTCTCGAAGCTTCCGGCAACCGGAGTGGACCCTTTCATCAGGCTGTCAATGATTGGGCTTACACCGCTGGGCACCTTGGCGGTACCAACACGTTCACCAAGTCAGATGAGAAGGCAATCATCAACACCTGCATACCGATCGTCTATCCAGGCAAGTAGACCTCGCTGCCCCAGAGGGATCGCCGGCTGAACCTGCCAGGCGTGTGCTGAGATGCTGAGCGGACACCGGGTCGGCCGGCTTCCATGTCCCGATGGTCGGGCCCCGCCGGGTAACCGGGTGCAGGCTCGGCTGCTCGGGCACCAGTGGTGACCGGCCAGGAGGCCGTACAGTACAAGCCGCTCGATCCTGCGGGACAAGGTGGCGGGGGCGGGGTGGGCCTACATGTGGGACATCCACACCACCGGGGCGCCTGAGACCACCTCCTCGGTGGTGCGAACCGCCAGCATGGCGCTTTCCGCCCTCGCCATCCCAGCAATCGCCACCTCGTGCTGTCCTACCGAGGAGGAGGCCTTCGACCCGGCTGCCTGGGTGAGAGAGGGAGGTGACTTCCACCTGGTCGCCCCCGAAGCCGAGACCCGCTCGATGGCCCCCCTCGTGGCGGCACTGGTGGACGAGGTGATATGAGCGGCGCGCTCGGCGGCTGCTGCGAGCGCCTCAGGGCGGCTTCACCCTGCCCTGCGCCTGGCGCTGGACGAGATGGCCACCATCTGTCCCCTCCCCAACCTGGGCTCCTACCTGGCCGACGGCGGGGGAAGAGGCCTGCAGGTCCTCTACATGGTCCAGGCCCCCGCCCAGCTCCGCCAGCGCCGGGCGTGTGCTGAGCCGGGAACCTGGTCGACCGCTCCTAGGTCCCGGTGGTGGGGCCCCGCCGGGGGCTCGGGCGCAGAGCCGGCCGGTCGGAACCGACAGCGATGCTGGCCGCCATGGCGGGCCGGGGCGCACTCGGCCGGCCGGCCTCCATCCTGGCCACGCCCAGGGCCGTGCGAACCCGGGTCCAGGCGGCGTGGGCCGCCGGCTGGCCCCTCGGCTCGGGGCCGATTAGGTCAGCGCCGGACAGTACTCGGGCCTCCCGCCAAGTGACCACCTCCGAGAGTGCCTGCGCCCAGCGGCGGCGTGCCTCGGGATCGGTGGGTGGTGGGCCGAGGGCGGCTGCCCATGGGGGCGCGGGGGGCGCGGGGCCTCTTGTCAGGGCCTCGGCGAGTGTCTGGCGCTTGCGGACGACGACCTGGCCCAGCTCCTCCACGTAGGCCCGGACCTCGGGGTCGGCGGCGGGGCCGGGGGCGCCGAGCAGGCCCTCTATGAGTGGCGCCTCTCGCCCGCCCACCGCCTGGGTGCGGCTCAGGGCCGAGAGTGCTGCCACGAGATCCTCCGTCCTTGCCAGGAGGGCCTCGTCGGCAGAGGCCAGGCGGGCGGGGGCGTCGATCCCCCACTCCTCGACCCGGGTCACGGCGCTCACCAGTCCTGGCCAGGACTCGCCGGCTCGGAGGGCGTCCAGGGCCGGAGTGCCGAGGCGGTCGGCCACCACGGCCGCCGTGCGGGCCTCCACGTCGACACGCCGTGCGTGGTCGGCCCTGGCGGCGACCTGGCCGAGGTCCTCGGCGCTCGCGTACGCGGCCCGAAGCGCCCCGGT
>JBOGGR010000414.1:0-7814 GCA_050744025.1 Acidimicrobiales bacterium | reverse complement strand
GCCCCTGACGGGCCGGGCGCGCCGGGCGGGGCGTGCCGGGCCGGGCCGCCGGCTGCCCCCTGACCCGCGGCGTGCCTGGAGCGGTGACCTCCCCCCTCATCTGCCCCAGCGCCAGGCCAGGCCCGTCACCCCCGGCCCGGTGTGGGCCACCATGACCGGGCCGAAGGACTCGACGAGGCAGGTGGCGGGCTCGATCTCGGCTCGCACCCCGCTCACCAGGTACTCGGCCGTCTCGGGGTCGAGGGCGTGGGAGACGACCAGATGCAGCAGAGCGCCCTCCACCCGGGAGCGGCGCCAGTGGTTGAGGAGGGCGTCGAGGGCGCCGTCGCGGCTGAGCGAGGGACGCAACGGCTTTATGCCTCCCGCTCGGAACTCGAAGAGGGGCCGTACCCCGAGGTAGCGGCCCGCTCGACCGGCGAGGTCGGGCAGCCTACCGCCCTTGACCAGGTAGTCGAGGGTGTCCACGGCCGCGACGAGCCGGACGTGGCTACGCACCTTCTGCGCCCTGGCCGTCACCTGGTCGAGGGTGAGCCCCTCGGCGGCCGCTTCGGCCGCCGCCAGCACGACCAGCGCCTGGCCCCCTGCCGCCGTCCAGGTGTCGACCACCCGGGCCTGCTCCCCTCGCAGGTCGGCGGCCAGCCGGGCCGCCTTGTGGGTGCTGCTCATCCTCTCGGACACCGTGAGCACGACGACGCCGTGGCCGGTCTCGGCCCCCTCGATGGCCTCGGCGAAGGCGGCTGGAGCAGGGCCCGATGTCCGCACGCCTTCGTCGAACCTCCGCACGACCTCCTCGAGGGGGATCTCGCCCTCCTCGTAGCTGTCGTCGCCGATCGAGAGGCGCATGGGGACGATCGTGATGCCGAGGCGGCCTGCCATCTCAGCCGGGATGGCCGCGGCGCTATCCGTCACGACGGCGACACTCACGGCAGCCAGGCACTCCTCAGGTAGGGATCAGGGCGGGCTCGTCCCGGTCGAGGACGAGCCGGTTGAGGAAGACGCCGAGGCTGGGCTCGAGCGGCAGCTCGTTCCCCAGCAGCCGCTTGGCCAGAAGGGGCACGACGATCGCCCCGGCGTCCAGCACCCCGGGCCGTCCCCTGGTGGCGGCCAGGACCGGGAAGAGGGCCAGCGTAGCCCAGAAGCAGCCCGCCCCTGTCCGGCGGATGAGCCGGCCCCCCCCCAGCCCGATGCCGAGCACCGCCGTCGCCTCGGGAGCCAGGGCCAGGGTGGCCCCGAGGGCAGGCGCCAACCCCCGTCCTCCGGCGCCCGAGAGGAAGGGGGACCAGTTGTGGCCAGCCACGACCATCCCGGCGGCGGCGGACCGAAGAGAGCGCCGGGACGAGCCGGCCAGGACGGTCCCGATCGCGCCCTTGGCCAGGTCCAGGCTGCCGGCGATGGCCAGGGGCACGAACCCGGCGACCTGGTACAGGCCGGTGCCCGACACGGTGCCGCTGCCGACCTCGCGGAGGTCGACCCCCCTCGTGCAGCCTGCGACCAGGTTGGAGAAGGGCAGGCTGCCCGTGATGTACGCCACGGCCAGCACGGCCGGCCCGGCCAGCGGCCTGCCCCGCACCGGCCTGGCCAGCGATCCGCCCCGCACCGGCCTGGCCAGTGGCCTGCCCCGCGCCGGCGCGGCCAGCTGCCTGCCCCGCACCGGCCCGGCCAGCTGCCAGCGCCGCTGCCGCTGCCGCGATCTTTGCTGGGGGTCGTGTTTCGTGTGGTCCTCTCGCATCGGCCGCCCCAGCTTCGCCGCCCTGCCCCGAGGAGACAAGACGGGCAGTTCGACCGGGCCGCCCGGTGCTTACACGCGCTTCGGAGAGCGGGGGGACGACGAGCTCCAACGGAGCGCGATGCCGTCACCCCGCAGGGTCCGGCGGAACATGAGGACCGACACGGCGATGGCCCCCACCGTGACACCCCACGAGAACAGGGTCTTCTCCAGCACGAAGGTCTTGAGGGAAGCCTCGAGGAGCAGCCAGAGGGTGACCGAAGCGTTGGACAGGAAGACGAAGGACCACAAGAGGGAGACGGCCAGGAAGAAGCGCCTGACGCACGCCCGGGCGAGGAGGTCGGGATCGAGCGGGCACAGGTCCTTGGCCAGTCGCAGGGCCAGGGGCTTGCCGAGCGGCACCGAGACCAGGAATGCCAGGGCGACCAGGAAGGTCGTGGCCGTGGGCTGGAGGAAGTAGACGAGCAGGCTCCCGGTGGCGAGCGAGACGATCGTGCGAGCGGTGAGTATGCCCGTGGCCAGCCAGAGCATGGCCGGCACGCCCTGACGGCGCCACAGCCGGCGGATCAGGGCCAGGTATGCCCATCCCAGGGCGGCGAACAGGGCGCCCCACACCCCGAGCGCCCACAGCATCGCGTAGAAGAGAGCAGCCGGTACGAAGGCGCTCTCTACGAGGTTGGGCAGGGCATGGACGAACAGGGCACGGGGGGAGGGCAGGTGGACGGTGTGAAGGGCCATGAGGTGGGAGGGTGCGGGTCGTCGATGTTCCGCCCGGCCACCCGTGGGCCCCGGGCCGATCGATGGCTGCCTCATCGAGGAACCATCGGCTCTCTACGCAGCCAACCGTAGCCGAATCGGCACGGCCGTGGCCCCGGGACGATGCACGGCCGTGGACCCGGGACGACGACCGGCGGCCCTCTCCTAACCTGCCGGCGTGCGCTTCACGGTCGACCAGCCCATCCGCGTGCCGAGGCCCGTGGTGGAGGCGGCCTTCGGGGATGAGACCTTCTACGCCGCCCTCGGGGAGATGGAGGCTCTGGCCCCGCCAGAGGTGCTGGAGCGCCGCCCGGACGCCGAGGATCCCGGGATTGTCCACCTCCGGGTGCGCTACTCCTTCGCCGGCCACCTGGCCCCTGCGGTCCGGGCCGTCATCGACCCGGCCAAGGTCACCTGGATCGACCACTCCACCTTCGACCGGTCGCGCCACCGGGTGGACTTCCGCATGGTCCCCGAGCACTACGGCGACCGTTTCTCGTGCTCGGGGTCCTACCGCTTCGTCGCGGACGACGACGACCCGGGAGTGACCCGCCAGCTCATGGAGGGGGAGGTGGTGGTGCGCTACCCGCTGGTGGCGGGCCTGGTGGAAAGGGGGATCATCTCGGGCCTGCGCCAGCATATGGGCGAGGAGGCGATGCTCCTGGAGCGCTGGGCGGCGACGTCCTGAGCCCGATCGGACCATCTCTTAGGAATTGGGCTGTCCCGCGGCGATCCTGTGCCCACTCCCGCGAGGATGAACGAGGCCCGCGGGCGTCCCCGGGCCTTGTGCCGCGGACGGCCCGGTACGACGACCGATCCCCTCCGGCAGGGTGTTGACGAGGAGATGCACGAGGAGATGCACGAGACGGCCCCTTTCGGTGAGCGGGAGACGGGACGTGCCGGTGCATACCTGTCGCCGCCCGGCCCGAGGTGATAGCAGTTCTGGTCGTCCTGCGACAAAAAGTGCTATCACCTCCGCCGGCCCCGCCCGGAGCCTCGGCGGCCCCCTGCCGGGCCGCTCCCTCGGATCCGCGGGGGCGACCAGGGCCCGCCGACCGGACCCCAGGCGACTCGGGTCCCTCCATCGACGGGGGCCACGCCTTCGTCGGCGAGTCGGGCCCGGTGCTCGCCGTCGGCCACGGTGCCCGGCAGGCGGCCGTCGGCTCGCACCACCCTCCACCACGGGACGTCGTTCGGACACCGGGCCAGGGCCGATCCCACGGCGCGGGCGCCCCTGCGCATCCCGAAATGGGCCTCGGCCACCTCGGCATAGGTGGTCACCTTCCCGGCCGGGACCCGGCTGACGATGTCCCAGACGGCGACCGCGAACGGACGGGGAGCCGGGCCGCCCGAGCCGGCGGGGCGCCGGTCCTGGCGCCCTGGGCTCACCCTGGCCTGCGGTCGAGCCAGCCCCCGTCCCGGCCCGAGCGAGCCGCGACCAGGCCGGCCAGGATGGAAAGGGCGATCTCGGCCGGCGTCCTGGCGCCGATGTCGAGGCCGACCGGCGAGCGCACCAGGGCCCGCTGGCTGCCCGGTACCCCGAGGCTGGCCATGGACTCCAGGTGGGGCCCGACGTGGCGGGCGCTCCCCATGACGCCGACGAAGCGCGCTCCGGCCGTCAGCAGCCAGGCCAGGTGCAGAGCCAGTTGGGGAGCGTCATGGTCGGTATGGACGGCATCGACCACCCGCCTGAGCCCGCCGTCGGGGTCTGCCGCGGTCCCGGTCCCACGCCCTGCCCCTGCCGCCGGCCCGGCCCCGGGGGACGCCACGGGCCCCGCAAGACCCAGGGCCCCTGGGGAGGACGCCGTCGCGCCGGCCATCTCGGACAGCTCGGGCGTGATCCGCTCGGGCCGTGGATCGACCAGCGCGGTGTCGTAGCCGACCCCGGGTGCCCAGCGCAGCAGCCAGGCGGCAACCGGTGTCGCGCCGAGCACCAGCAGGAGGGGCCGGGCCACGTACGGCTCGAGGTAGGCGTCCACACGGCCCAGCTCGTGGTCGTAGGCGCGCCGGGCCGGTTGGCCGCTGGCCAGTAGCGCAGGAGCGTCCGCTACGGCCTGGCTGTCGAGCTCTGCGCAGCCCAGGGTCCCGGCGAGGGGGCCGGTGGGACCTACGAGGAGCTTCTGCCCAGGGTGGCACGGCGGGGCCCCCTCGATGCCGACCGCCGTGACCAGGATGCTGGCCTCGCCCCGCTCGAGCCGCCCGGCCAGCTCCGTCACCACCTCCCCGTCCGTCACCAGGTCCCGGTCCGGGTTCGCGTGTCGGTCACCGGGCCAGCATAGAGACGCCCCCGGCCGCCGGCGGGCGGCTGTGACGGCCGGCCTCCACCGCTTCGTCCGACCCCGCCGCTACGGTCATGGCCGTGGCCTGGTCCGTGGAGGAGTTCTCCTGCTCGCTGACCGATGCCGCCCCGCCCACGCTGACGGCCTACCGCAGGGACGTGGACGCCTTCGTGACCTGGGCCGAGCGTGGCGGCCTGAGCGGCCCCGACCAGGTGGGCAGGCTGTTGCTGCGCCGCTACCTGGCTTACCTCTCGACCCGGCGCTACTCGCGGCGGACCATCGCCCGCAAGGCTGCCGCTCTACGGAGGTACTTCGCCTGGCTGCGGCGCAGCGGGGCAGTGGCCGCCGATCCCGCGGTGCGGCTGTCGGCGCCGACCGGGGAGTCCCGCCTGCCCAGGGTGCTGACCCACGCCGAGCTGGCCCACCTCCTTGACGACGCCCCAGCGCGCAGCCCCGACGACGCCCCAGCTCGCAGCCCCGACGACGCCCCAGCGCGCAGCCCCGACGACGCCCCCGCTCGCAGCCCCGACGACGGCCCAGCGGGCCCGGACGAGGCCCTCCGCCTGCGTGACGACGCCGTGCTCGAGCTCCTCTATGGCAGCGGCCTGCGGGTGGCCGAGCTGTGCGGCCTCGATCTCGCCGATCTGGACCTCTCGGGGGGCGTCGTCACCGTGTGGGGGAAGGGGTCCAAGCAGAGGCGGGTTCCCATGCACGACGTCTGCGTCCGGGCCGTGCGCCAGTGGCTGGCCGACGGCCGGCCCGCGCTGCTCGGCCCCGACTCGCCTCCCGCGGCGCTCTTGCTCAACCTGCGCCGGCGCCGGCTAGGGCCGCGGGACGTCAGGCGGATCGTCGACCGGCGGGCGGCGTCCCCCACCCATCCGCACGCCCTCCGGCACACCTTCGCCACGCACCTGTTGGACGGCGGCGCCGACCTCCGGGTCGTCCAGGAGCTGCTCGGCCACGCCAGCCTGCGAACCACCCAGGTCTACACTCACGTGAGCAAAGAACGCCTCATGACCGTGCACGAACGTACGCATCCCCGAGGGTAGGGCGGCGGTGGAGAAGGACGACATCGCCGAGATCGAGGGCACCTGGGCCGAGTACAAGGCCACCCAGGACCGTGAGGCGCGTGACCGCCTCATAATGCACTACAGCCCCCTCGTGCGGTACGTGGCCAACCGGGTATCGGTGGGGCTCCCCCACAGCGTCGAGCAGGCCGACCTGGTGAGCTACGGCGTCTTCGGGCTGATCGACGCCATCGACAAGTTCGATCCGTCCCGCAACATCAAGTTCGAGACGTACGCGATCGCCCGCGTCAAGGGCGCCATCATCGACGAGCTGCGCGCCATCGACTGGGTGCCCCGGTCCGTCCGGACCAAGGCCAAGTCCGTCGAGAAGGCCTACGCCAAGCTCGAGGCCACGCTGCGGCGCTCCCCTACCGACGCCGAGGTGGCGGTCGAGATGGGGATCTCCGAGGAGGAGCTCCACCAGGTGTTCACCCAGGTGTCGGTGTCCGGCCTGGTGGCGCTGGACGAGATGGTGTCGAGCGGCGGCGACCGCTCCGAGTCCACGACGCTCGGCGACACCGTCGCAGACCGGGAGGCCGGCCCCCTGGACGTCCTCGAGGTGGAGGACACGAAGCAGGTGCTCGCGTCGGCCATCAACCGCCTCGGCGACCGGGACAAGCTCGTGCTCACCCTCTACTACTACGAAGGCCTCACGCTGGCCGAGATCGGGGAGGTCCTCGGCGTGACGGAGAGCCGCATCTGCCAGATACACACGAAGGCGGTCCTCCAGCTGCGGACCAGGCTGGCCGAGCCGGCGCAGGACCGGGCGTAGCCCGCCCACCGGTCCGCCTGCCGCCCTTCTCTCGCAGAACAGCCGTCGGCCTCCCTCCCCGGGGTGCCCACCCTTGCCCCGCGCCCCGCCGCCAGGCCCCGGCCCCTACTCGCTGACGGCGACCGCCCGGGCCCGGTGGCCGGCCCCGTTGCCGTACAGCTCGCCGAGCGCCTCCAGCTGCTCGTCCGGGTCCCCCACAGGGATGACCGTGATGTCCGAGGCGCCGGCCGCCGCCAGCTCGTCCAGGCGTTCCCGGCAGTCGTCCAGGTCGCCCCACAGGACCGAGCGGGCGAAACGCTCGAAGGGGAGCTGGTAGAAGCGCTCCAAGGTGGCCTGCATGCGGGCCCGGGCCTCCTCCCGGCTCCCGACGCAGCCCCAGATCACGAGGCCGGTCCCCACGTCCCGGCCGGCTGCTCCGGCCAGCTCCCGGACCCGCACGGCGCGCTTGGCATACGCGGCGGGGTCGTAGAAGATGCCGTCCCACCGGTCGCCCAGTCGGGTGGCCCGCAGGAGGGCGGCCTCGGAGCGGCCCCCGACCACGATGGGAGGGTGGCCGTGCTGCACCGGGCGGAGCCCCAGCTGGACCTCGTCGAGGCTGAAGTGGTGCCCCTCGTAGGTCACCGGCCCCCCGTCCCACAGGGCCCGGACGACCTCCAGGCTCTCGTCGGCCCGGCGGCCGCGGGTGTGAGGATCGAGGCCGACGGCGGCGTACTCTCGGGGCCACTCGCCGCCGACGCCGACGCCCAGCTCGATCCGCCCCCCGGAGAGCACGTCCAGCGAGGCGAAGGACTGGGCCACCTGGACCGGGTGGCGGAGGGGGAGGACGAGGACCTCGCTGGCCAGCCGCACCCGCTCCGTCGCGGTGGCCATGACGGCCAGGCAGACCACGGGGTCGAAGGTGGGGACGTGGTAGACGAGGTGGTCGCTGACCGCCACCCGGTGCAGGCCCAGGGTCTCGGCCCGCGCCGCCCGCCGGGCCAGGCCGGCGAGATCGAAGCCGCTCTCGGGATCGGGCACGAACAGCACGCCCAACCGGGGGACAGGGGATCCGGGCACGACCGTACGACCTGCACGCCGCCGTGCCTGTTACCGTTCCTAATCACTGAGCAATAGTGACTTATGCTCGGTGAGCGACTCCGAACGGTCCTGGGTCGCCTGGTCGCCTGGGGATGCCCGGTTGGCTGGTCGGGTCTTGTGCCGCGGGTGCGGCTGCC
>JBOGGR010000413.1:0-4265 GCA_050744025.1 Acidimicrobiales bacterium | reverse complement strand
GCGGTGTCCTTTACGTGGAAGGGGGTGACGACCACCTCCTTCGTCCTGCCGTAGAGGGGCCGGTCGTGGCTGGCCAGCAGCTCCATGACCGACAGGTCCGAGCCGATGAGCACGACCAGCACGGGGTGCCGCTCGAAAACCCGGTCCCAGAGCTTCTGGAGGGTGCCGTCGAGGCCCGGGTCCCGCTCCAGCAGCCAGGGGAGCTCGTCGAGCACCACGATGCCCGGCCCGTTCGTCGGGAGCGCGGCGGCCACGGCCCGCAGCGCCTGCTCCCAGTTCGTGTAGGTGCCCCCCGCGAGCAGGTCCGCACCCGGCAGGGTCGAGGACAGACGAGCATCCTCGGAGAAGCGCGCCAGATCATCGGTGAGGGTGGCCTGGCGGGAGCCGGTGACGAACAGCTGTGGTAGCCCGCTGCGCTCCAAGAACTTGGTCACCAACCGTGACTTTCCCACCTGCCGGCGCCCACGCACGCTGAGCATCCGCGCCTTGCCGCCACGCACGACGTCCAGGTGGCGATCGAGACACCGCAGGTCTGCCGTGCGCCCTACGAAGTCACGGGCTTCCACGAGGGGAAAGGTATCATCCACGAAAGTATCATGAGTGAAACCGTCTTCCCCCCGGCCGCATGTCTCCACCGGGTCGCCCAAGAGCTAACTTTGTCCCCACCAAGCACAGGAGTCACAGACGAGCGTGAGTGACAGCACCGGCCACATGAGCAGCCGCATCAAGGGTAACAGCCGCGTCGAGCGGGTGGCGGGCCGCGAGGTGCTCGACTCGAGGGGGAACCCGACGGTCGAGGTCCGAGTGACACTGGAGAGCGGGAGGAGCGGGCGGGCCATCGTCCCCTCCGGGGCCTCCACCGGGGCGTTCGAGGTGGTGGAGCGCCGGGACGGCGGGGAGCGCTACGGGGGAAGGGGCGTGCTCGGCGCCGTCGCCGCCGTCGACGGCGAGATCGCCGCGGCGCTCTCCGGCCACGACGCCCTCGACCAGCGCGGCGTCGACGCCACCCTGGTCGACCTCGACGGGACCGACGACCGGTCCCGCCTCGGGGCCAACGCCGTCCTGGGCACGTCGCTCGCCGTGGCCCGGGCGGCGTCGGCCGAGGTGGGCCTGCCCCTGTACCGCTACCTGGGCGGCGTCGACTCCCACGTCCTGCCCCTGCCGATGATGAACGTCCTGAACGGCGGCGTCCACGCCGACAACAACGTCGACCTCCAGGAGTTCATGATCGCCCCTGTCGGCGCCGCATCGTTCTCGGAGGCCCTGCGTTGGGGAGCCGAGACCTACCACGCCCTGCAGAGGGTCCTCCACGACCAGGGCCTCTCCACCGCGGTCGGCGACGAGGGCGGGTTCGCCCCGAACCTGGCGTCGAACGAGGACGCCATACGGATCCTCCTCCAGGCGATCGAGGCGGCCGGCCGCGCCCCGGGCGACGAGGTGGCCATCGCCCTCGACCCGGCCACCACCGAGCTCTACCGCGACGGCCGCTACGTGCTGGCCGGCGAGGGCCGGGAGCTCGGCTCCGCCGACATGGTGGCGTGGTGGGCCGACCTGTGCGGGCGCTACCCCATCGTCTCGCTGGAGGACGGCATGGCCGAGGAGGACTGGGACGGCTGGGCCGCCCTCACGGCGGAGCTGGGAGCCACGGTCCAGCTGGTGGGCGACGACGTATTCGTCACCAACCCCATGCGCCTCGAGCGGGGCATCGCCACAGGGGTGGCCAACGCCGTCCTCGTGAAGGCGAACCAGATCGGGACCCTCACCGAGACGCTGGAGACCGTGCGCCTCGCCGCCACCTCGTCCTACGGGACCGTCATCTCGCACCGATCCGGCGAGACCGAGGACACTACGATCGCCGACCTCGCCGTCGCCACCAACGCCGGCCAGATCAAGGCCGGCGCCCCGGCCCGCTCCGACCGCGTCGCCAAGTACAACCGGCTGCTGCGCATCGAGGCCGAGCTCGGCGACGGCGCCGCCTACCCGGGAGGGGCTGCCCTGGCCGCCCCCCGCAAGGGCCCGTGATGCGCAGGGTCGTATGGGCCGTGGTGGCCTCCGTGGTGCTCGTGGGCGTGATGTTCGTGACCGTCTTCCCGACCGGCACCTACCTGCGCCAGCGCCGGCAGCTGAGCCACGTCTCCGGCCAGCTCGCCACCCTGCGGTCCGAGAACGGCGCCCTCGCCCGCCAGGTGAAGAAGCTCGACACCGACGCCGAGATCGCCAAGCTCGCGCACCAGGACTACGGCCTCGTGCGCCCCGGCCAGGAGGCCTACGTCGTCCTCCCGTCGCCGGCGACGACGGCGCCCCGGCGGGGGAAGGGCTCCGGCTGACGAACTTGTGGCGATTTCAGGTCATTTTGACCTCTCAGCGCCACAAGTTCGCCGGAGACGCCCGCCCGCCCCTGCAGCCAGCCGCATAGGAGGAACAGCAGCGGGGCGGCCCCCGCCGGTGGGCCACTCCCGCCAGGCGCGCCGCCACTCGATAGCCTCCCCTCCATGAGCATCCTCGGCAACCGTGTCCTGCGCAAGGAGGATCCGAAGTTCCTCACCGTCGGCGGCTCCTACGTGGCCGACATCGACATCCCGGGCGTGACGGCCGTTGCCTACGTGCGGTCCACCGTGGCCCACGCCCGGGTCACCGGGATCGACGTGGCCGCCGCCGGCGCCGCGCCCGGCGTCCTGGCCGTCGTCACCGCCGCCGACGTCGACATCCCGCCGCCTCCGCCCGAGCTGCCGGTCTTCAACCCGGCCATGGTGAGGCCGTGGCTCTCCGACGGCGTCGTGCGCTTCGTCGGGGAGCCGGTGGCGGCGGTCGTGGCCGAGACGGCGGGCCAGGCCGTGGACGCGGCCGAGCTCGTCGTCGTCGACTACGACCCGATGCCGGCGGTGGTCGACCCCGAGGAGGCCCTGGCCGGCGCCACGCTGCTGTGGCCCGAGGCCGGCACCAACGTCGCCATCGACATGAGCGAGGCGCCGGACGGCTCGCTGTTCGACGGGTGCGAGGTGGTCGTCCGCCAGCGGGTCCTCAATCAGCGGGTCGCGCCGTGCCCCCTCGAGACCCGGGCCGCCGCGGCGCGCTGGGAAAAGGACGGCCGGCTCAGCTTCTGGGCGTCGACCCAGGCGCCCCACGCCGTGCGCGACGCCCTGGCCAAGTGCCTGGGGCAGGGCGTCGGGGCGGTGCACGTGGTCGCCCCCGACGTGGGCGGGGGGTTCGGGGCCAAGGGCGGCCCGTACGGCGAGGAGCTCTTCGTGGCCTGGCTGGCCCGCCGGGTCGGGCGCCCCGCCCGCTGGGTCGAGACCCGCTCGGAGAGCATGGTCGGCCTCGGGCACGGCCGGGCCCAGGTCCAGGATCTCGAGATAGGCGGGTCCAGGGACGGGCGGGTCCAGGCCTACCGCATGACCGTGGTCCAGGACGCCGGCGCCTACCCGTCCCTCGGGGGCATCCTGCCGACCCTCACCAAGATGATGCTGACCGGGACCTACGCCATTCCCCGGGTCGGCTTCTCCAGCCGGTCGGTGGTGACCAACACCACCCCCACCACCGCCTACCGGGGGGCGGGACGGCCCGAGGCCACCGCGGCGGTCGAGCGGGCCATGGACCTGTTCGCGGCTGCGATCGGCATGGACCCGGCCGCCGTCAGGCGGGCAAACCTGGTGCCGGCCGGCTCCTTCCCGTTCACGACGCCGACGGGGACGACGTACGACATCGGCGACTACGGGAGGGCCCTGGACCTGGTGCTGGCCGAGGCCGGCTACGAGGGCCTGCGGGCCGAGCAGGCCCGGCGCCGGGAGGCGGGCGGGCCCCGCCAGATCGGCATCGGCCTCTCGGTCTACGTGGAGATCACCAACGGGATCCCCGGTTCCGAGTGGAGCGCGGTGGAGGTGCTCGGCGACGGCAGGGTTCGGGCCCGGACCGGCACCTCCCCCCACGGCCAGGGCCACGTAACGGCCTGGGCCATGCTCGTCGCCGAGACCCTCGGGGTCGCGATCGACGACATCGAGGTCGTCCATGGCGACACGGACGTGGTGCCGAGGGGGATAGGGACGTTCGGGTCCCGGTCGCTGCAGACCGGCGGGGTGGCCGTGCACCAGGCCGCCGTCGAGGTCGTGGAGCGGGCCCGCCGGCTGGCGGCCGACCTGCTGGAGGCGGACCCGGCCGACGTCGTTCTCGACCAGGCGGCCGGGCGCTTCCACGTGGCCGGCACCCCGGCGGCCCCGGGCTCGGCGGCTGCTCGGACCTGGGCCGAGCTGGCGGCGGCAGCCGGCGCC
>JBOGGR010000412.1:0-1812 GCA_050744025.1 Acidimicrobiales bacterium | reverse complement strand
GCTGGGACCCGGGCGGCCGGGCCCGGCCGGCGACCGGGGGGGGCCACCTTCGCGGTGCGCTGGGAGCCGGCCCTGGTCGATCCTGACCGCCTCCAGCGCCTGGCCGGGACCATGCCCGGAGCCGTGGGCGTCCTGCAGTCGTCCCTCGATCCCGTCGGGCTGTGCCGGCTGGTCCTCGGCGCCGCCGTCCACGCCATCTGCCAGGTCGGGGCCGGCCGGCTCGTCGCCCCGGCCCGCCCGCCGTCGGTACGCACCGAGGGCGAGATCTCCGAGGCGGTCCTCGCCAGCCTGGACGGCTCCTCGTTCGAGGCGCCCGTCCGGTCGGGCGACGGGCTGGTGAGGGAGCTCAGGCGCTGGTCCGCGGGGGTGCTGGCAGAGAGCCCGGTGGGCCTGCGGGTGTGCCTCGACCCGCCGGAGGCAGACGGCGGGTGGCTGCTGAGCGTGCTGGCCGTCGGAGGGGCCCGAGGAGCCGGAGGAGCGGGAGGAGCCGGAGGGGCGGGAGGAGCCGGGGGGGCCGACCGCACGGTGCCGGTGGAGGAGGCTCTGGCTCCTCGTTCCGGCCACGAGGCCCAGGCCGTCACGGCCGCCCTGGAGCGCCTCGAGCGGCTGGTGCCCGCGCTGCGGCGTCCGGGTCCCGCCCATCGGGGGCGGGTGGTCCTCGGTCCGGAGGAGGCCTGGGCCCTCATGACGGAGACCGGGCCGGTGCTGGAGGCAGCCGGCTTCGACGTCCGGGTGCCGGCCCTCGGTCGCAGGCGCCTGGCGCCCCGGCTGCGCCTGACGTCCGAGCCGGGGCGGGGGGAGTCGGTGGTCGGGGCCCGCCAGCTCTGCGACGTTCGCTGGACAGTGCTGTTCGGGGACGTGGAGCTGGACGCCGGCGCGATCGCCCGCCTGGCGGCCGAGGCCCGGCCCCTGGTGCGCGCCAGGGGTCGCTGGGTGGAGCTGGACCGGGCGGACCTGGCGGCGGCCGCCGCCGCCCTGGCCGAGCGGGCCACCGACCGGGTGCTGTCGGGGGGCGCCATCCTGCGCCACGCCCTCGGGCTCGAGGACGGGACGCTCGGCGGCCCGGTCTCGGTGGCCGGGAGCGGATGGGCAGCCGAGCTGGTCCGGGCGACGACCTCCGATCCCCCGGCGCCCCTCCCCGCGCCGGAGGGCTTCGTCGGGGAGCTGCGCGAGTACCAGGCGGCGGCCAGGGGCTGGCTGGCCTTCCTGGACGGCGCCGGCCTGGGCGGCTGCCTGGCCATGGACATGGGGCTGGGCAAGACCCCGACGGTGCTGGCCCACGTGCTCGACACGGCGGGGAGGGGCCCGTCGCTGGTGGTGGCGCCCCCGGCCGTGCTCGGCAACTGGGCGGCGGAGGCGGCCCGGTTCGCCCCGACGCTGAGGGTGCTCACCCACCACGGCCCGAGCCGAAGCTCGGGGGCCGAGCTGCGGTCTGCTGTGGGGGAGGCCGACCTCGTCCTCACCACGTACGCCACCGCCGGGCGCGACGTCCAGGTGCTGGGGGACCTGGCGTGGGACCGGGTGGTGGTCGACGAGGCCCAGGCCATCAAGAACCCGGCCAGCGAGACCGCACAGGCCCTGCGCCGGATCCCGGCCCGCAACCGGCTGGCGTTGACCGGCACCCCGGTGGAGAACGGCCTTTCGGACCTCTGGGCCATCCTGGACTTCACCAACCCCGGGTTGGTCGGCCGCCGCTCCACGTTCGTCTCGCAGCTCGGCCTGCGGGGCGTGGGTGGGGACCGGGCAGCCGGGGTCCCGGCCGGCGGGGAGGGCCCGGCCGGCGGCGCCGGAGCCGGCGGGGAGGTCCCGCCC
>JBOGGR010000411.1:0-3796 GCA_050744025.1 Acidimicrobiales bacterium | reverse complement strand
GGTCCAGGTCCCGACCAGGGGGGTGCACCTGCACCGCTCCCTGCGGGCCGTGTGGTCCGCCGACATCGGGCTCGGCCGCCAGGCCCGGCAGCTGCTCGACATCGTCAAGCAGGGCGACTCCCAACGTCGCCTTGGGAGGCGCCAACGAGCACGTCGGTAGTGGCGACGATGAGGGAGGCGTACGGTCCTCTCATGACCGCGACCAGGTGGATCAAGGTCATCGACCAGACCAAGTGCATCGGCTGCCACGCCTGCACCACGGCGTGCAAGAGCGAGAACCAGGTGCCGCTCGGGGTGACCCGCACGTACGTCAAGTCGGTGGACGTGGGCACCTTCCCAGAGGCGCGGCGGGTGTTCCAGGTCACCCGCTGCAACCAGTGCGGGGACGCCCCCTGCGTGGCGGCGTGCCCGACCGCGGCCATGTACCGCCGCCCGGACGGGATCGTGGACTTCGACAAGAGCATCTGCATCGGCTGCAAGGCGTGCATCGCCGCCTGCCCGTACGACGCCATCTTCATCAACCCCGAGGACCACTCGGCCGAGAAGTGCAACTTCTGCGCCCACCGGCTGGAGGTAGGGCTGGAGCCGGCGTGCGTGGTGGTGTGCCCGGTCGAGGCGATCCTGGTCGGCGACCTCCACGACCCGTCATCGGCGGTGGCGGCCATCGTCCAGCGGGAGCCGGTGACGGTGCGCCGGCCCGAGAAGGAGACCCGCCCTGGCCTCTACTACAAGGGCGCACACCAGGTCACCCTCGACCCCCTGGCCGCCCGCCGGCCAGAGGGCGGCCTCTACGCCTGGGCCAGCCAGGGGGGCGAAGCCGGCCCCGGCCCGGGACCCAGCCACCGCCCCGGCACAGGCCTGCTCTCCCAGCACGTCGCGTCCGGCCACCCGGGCCGGGCCAACTCGAGCGCCGCCGCCCTCCTGTCGTACGACGTGCCCCACCGGGCCCCCTGGGACTGGCGAGTGAGCCTGTACACCTGGACGAAAGGGATCGCCGCCGGCGGCTTCCTCGTGCCCGTCCTCCTGGTGCTTGCCGGGTGGGCCGGGTGGAGCGGGGCCCTGGCCCGCTTCGCGGCGCCCTGCATGGGCCTGGGCCTGCTGGCGGCGACGGGCGGGCTGCTCGTCTCCGACCTCGGGCACCCGGGCCGCTTCTACATGATCTTCACCCGGCCGCAGCTGCGGAGCTGGCTCGTCAAGGGGGCGCTCGTCATCGGCGCGTACGGCGGGGCGCTCTGCCTGTACCTGGTCGGCGCCATCGTCGGCTCGGACCTGCTCCGGGAGGTGGCGACAGCCTTCGCCCTGCCGCTGGCCGTCGCGTCGGCGTGCTACACGGCCTACCTGTTCGCCCAGGCGAAGGCGAGGGACCTGTGGCAGAGCCCGCTCCTCGCGCCCCACCTGGCGGTCCAGGCCGTGATGGCCGGGGCCGCCGCGCTGCTCCCGGTGGCGGCCTGGCAGGGGCCGCACCAGGCCGTCGCGGCCCTGTCGACGCTGGTGGGCGGGGCGGCCGGCGCCCACCTGCTCCTCGTCTACGGCGAGACCACGCTCACCCACACGACGGCCCACGCCCGCCTGGCCGTGGAGGAGATGACCCGCCGGCGCCTGGCCCCGGCCTTCTGGGCCGGGGTCGCCCTGTCGGCGGTGGCCGTGGCCGCCCCCTGGATCGGGGTGGCGGCCGCCCCCTTCGCCCTCCTCGGCCTCCTCGCCCACGAGCACGCCTACGTCCAGGCCGGCCAGGCCGTCCCACTCGCCTAGGAGGATAGGAATGGCAGAGGTCCCGCCACCGCCCCGTGCCCACGACCGCCAGGCGCTGTCCCGCCTGGGCGCCCGCGTGAGCGCGGCCCGGGCGGCCGTCGAGTCGAGGGGCGAGACGTTCTACCCGGGCCCGTCCCGGGTCCACCTGGCCGCCTTCCCGCCGAAGGAGCGTTGGGACGACTGGGTCGAGCTGGACTCCAGGGCCTGGCCCGAGGCGGTCGAGCACCACTGCATGCTGGTCCCCACCACCTGCTTCAACTGCGAGTCGGCCTGCGGGCTGCTCGCGTACGTCGACCGGGAGACGATGGCCATCCGCAAGCTGGAGGGCAACCCCGAGCACCCCGGCTCCCGTGGGCGCAACTGCGCCAAGGGCCCGGCCACCGTCAACCAGGTCACCGACCCCGACCGCATCCTGTACCCGCTGCGCCGGGCCGGGGAGCGGGGCGAGGGCCGCTGGGAGCGCATCTCCTGGGACGAGGCCCTCGACGCCATCGCCGCCCGTGTCCGCGCCGCCATCGTCGAGGGGCGGCACAACGAGATCATGGTCCACATAGGCCGTCCCGGCGAGGACGGCTACACCGAGCGGGTGCTCGCCAGCTGGGGGGTGGACGGCCACAACTCCCACACCAACATCTGCTCGAGCGGGGGGCGCACCGGCTACCAGCTCTGGATGGGGATCGACCGGCCCAGCCCCGACCACGCCAACGCGAGGGTCATCTACCTGATCAGCTCCCACCTGGAGGCCGGCCACTACTTCAACCCCCACGCCCAGCGCATCACCGAGGCGAGGGCCAGGGGGGCCAAGGTGATCGTGGTGGACACCCGCCTGTCCAACACCGCCAGCCAGGCCGACCACTGGCTCGCCCCGTGGCCCGGCAGCGAGGCCGCCATCAACCTCGCCGTCGCCAACCACATCATCTCGACCGGGCGCTACGACGCGGGCTTCGTGCGGCGCTGGTGGAACTGGGAGGAGTACCTGGCTGCGTGCCGGCCCGACCTCCCTGTCACCTTCGAGGCCTTCGAGGCGGCCCTTCGCGAGTGCTACGCGTCCTTCACCTTCGAGATGGCGGCGGCGGAGTCGGGCATCGACGCCGCCGTCCTGCGGGAGGTGGCCGAGGTGGTGGCCTCGGCCGGCAGCCGCTTCTCCGCCCACAACTGGCGCTCGGCGGCGGCTTCCAACCTCGGGGGCTGGCAGGTCGCCCGCACCCTGTTCCTGCTGTCGGCCCTGCTCGGGGCGGTGGCCACCGAGGGCGGCACGTTCCCCAACGCATGGAACAAGTTCGTGCCCCGCCCCATCCACACCCCGCCCCAGCCCGGGGTGTGGAACGAGCTGTCCTGGCCCCTCGAGTACCCGGTCGCCCAGAACGAGATGTCGTTCCTGCTGCCCCACTTCCTGAAGGACGGGCGAGGCCGGCTCGACACGTACTTCACGCGCGTCTACAACCCCGTCTGGACCAATCCCGACGGCCTCTCCTGGGTGGAGGTGCTCACCGACGAGGCGCTCGTCGGCTGCCACGTCGCCCTCACCCCGACCTGGAACGAGTCGGCGTTCTTCGCCGACTACGTCCTGCCCATGGGCCACGGTCCCGAGCGCCACGACACCCACTCCTACGAGCAGTACGACGGCCAGTGGGTGGCGTTCCGCCAGCCGGTCGTGCGCACCGCCCTGGAGCGCATGGGCCGCCCCGTCTCCGACACCCGGGAGGCCAACCCCGGCGAGGTGTGGGAGGAGAACGAGTGGTGGGTCGAGCTGTCCTGGCGGATCGACCCGGACGGGAGCCTCGGGATCCGCCGCCACCACGAGTCCCTGGCCCGTCCGGGGACGAGGCTCGGGGTGGACGAGTACTACGGCTGGATGTTCGAGCACTCGGTCCCGGGCCTGCCCGAGCGGGCCGCGTCCGAGGGGCTCACGCCCCTCCAGTACATGAGGCGCTACGGCGCCTTCGAGATCGGGACGAGGGTCGGGGCCCGCCACGAGGAGGAGGTCCCCGAGGCCGAGCTGGCCGGCGTCGCCGTCAGCCCGGCGGGGCGGGCGTACACGTCC
>JBOGGR010000410.1:0-1550 GCA_050744025.1 Acidimicrobiales bacterium | reverse complement strand
CTGGCGGGGGCGCTGGCGGGGGCGCTGGCGGGGGCGCTGGCGGGGGCGGCGCCCCGGGCGGCGGCCCGCACCCTGCGGTGGAGGTCGAGAAGGGCGTCCGCCCGCCTGGCGGCCTCGGCGTCGAGAGCCGGGGCCAGGGCGGCCTGGGCACCGGTCACCCTGGCCAGGAACGCGGCGGCCTGTTCCGGCGCCACGTTGGCGTCAGGCGTGGCCTCCAGCAGCTCGGCCACCCCGGCCTCGTCCAGCCAGGTGGGTTCCTCGGGCGGCCCCTCGAAGCCGACCAGGCCCGCCTCCTCGGCCAGCAGCGTCCGCTCCCCCGCGCGCCCGGCCTGCGCCAGGTCGTAGCGCAGCCGCAGCAGGAGCAGGGTCGCCCGGCGGACCACCGCCCTCGTCCGCATCACTCCCGCCCGCCGGGCCGGAGAGCCGGCGACGGGGTCCAGGGCGCCGTTGAGGACCAGTGACCCGAGACCCTCCACGAAGGGATGGGCCCGGGACAGGTAGGCCTGGCCCGGGCTCGTCGGCAGGGCGTAGCGCCCGACCAGCTCGGGGCTGGGGCCTGGGCCGGCCAGCTCTCGCAGCTCCGCCGGCGTGCCGGCCAACGAGATGAGGGCTGGCGGCCCGTCGGGGTCGAAGCCGTCGCCCCTGACCTGGCCGCCCCAGGCCCGCACGGCCCGGGCCACGAAGCCGGCCACGTCGGCCCCCGACCCGATGGCCTGGCCCACCGCCATCAGATCCTCGGCCACCTCCTCGGCCTTGATGGTGCCCTGCGCGAAGCGGCTGCGGCTGGTCCGCTCCCGCTCGGCCGCCTCCTCCCAGGCCAGGTCCAGGCGGGCCTGGGCCGGGCGCACCACCTCCTCCAGGTCCAGCTGGAGCTGGTCGGCCCGCTCCTCCAGCAGCCGCTCGAAGATGGCCTCGACCACCTCCTCGGCCCTGCCCGGCACGGGCACGAAGATGCCGAGGCGGCTCCGGATGGCCCGCTGCTTGCGCAGAAGGACCTTCAGCACCACCTCGTCGATGTGGTTGTCGGTGCCGTAGATGGTGACCGAGCGCACGACCCCGGCGGGCTGGCCGTAGCGGTCCACCCGCCCGTCCCGCTGCTCGTGGCGGGTGGGGTTCCAGGCCAGGTCGTAGTGGACCACGGCGTCGAATGGCTCCTGCAGGTTGATCCCCTCCGACAGGCAGTCGGTGGCGACCAGCACCCGACGGGGGGAGGCGGCCAGCTCCGCCACCCAGGCCTCCCGCTCCGTCGGGGTGAGGCGCCCGGTCACGGCCGCCACCGCCACGCCCGGGCCGAGGTGCTGGCGTAGGGCAGCGGCCACGTACTCGGCGGTGTCGATGAACCGGCAGAAGACGACCGGGGCGTACCCGTCGCGGAGGAGGTCCCCCACCACCTGGGCGCCCAGGGCCAGCTTGGCGTCGAGGGGGCCCGGACCGGCGCCGGGCGAAGGCGGGGGGCCGGCGCCGGCCAGGGCCCGGGCCGCTCTGGCCATGTCCTGCAGGCGCCGGCGGACGCGGGCCTCGTCAGCGGCGGCGTCGTCCCGACCCTCCGC
>JBOGGR010000409.1:0-25307 GCA_050744025.1 Acidimicrobiales bacterium | reverse complement strand
CATGTACCGCAGTGGGGCCGCCGCTTTGATGATCCCCCTACAGCCGTCTCGTCCCAGTCGGGCTTGGTTGAGGACCTTGATGACCGTCGCCCATCACTGGTTGGCTTCCCGGATGGCCTTCATGTGCTCGACGAACTCTCGCCCCTCATCACACCGGCCGCATTTTTCAGGATCGCCACCGCTAGGACAGGACGCTCGTCCATTTGAGGCATGGCTACTGCTCCGCAGGCAATTCGCCTGCCGTCGCAGCCGCGCGCATCCCGTTCCGCCCCTCGGCGAGCCGTTCCAGCACCTCCGCTTCGGTGGGCTCGCTGCCATCAGCTCCGTACGTCAGCACCTCAGCGAGGGGGAAGACGAACTGCCACAACGGCCAAGTCGCCACCCAGTTGTGACGCACGAAGTAGACGGCCAACTTGCGGATCGCCAGAGCGTCGTCGTAGTCGAGAAGTACGTACCCCACTAGTTGCAGCAACGCCTTGCGCAGTTCGGTCGTATTCAGCTCTGCGCCCGTCTTGACCTCGAACAGCGCGTCACCGATGGCGAAGTCTGCGTCGGCGCCGCCCACGTCTCCACTGCCGGCAAAGACGGGATTCGAGACGAAGGGAACTCCCTCCCGAACGGCGTAGATGAGGGGGCCGAAGGCCGAGGGAACGGATCTGGACAGCATGACGACCTCGTCAACGACAGGGTCCTGCGCTACTCCGAGCAGCGGTTCATTTCGATACGGACTCGGTGAATCAGTCAGGCGGCTCGGAAACGTTGGCCGGTAGACGCCGGAGCGAAACACCGTCTCGAACTCGGCGAGCACCGAGCAGTAGCAGCAAACGAGCCGCTCGTCGTCCTCGCTGAGGTGTTCGTCTCCAACGTCGACGGACCGCACCAGCTCCTTCAAGTTGGCGAAGAACGACAAGGTCCGACGAACGTACGTCTCATTCGCGCCCGCGGCGAACCGAGCGCCCCACTTCGCAGCCTCCAACCTCCCGAGGTCTCCGAGGTAGAGGCGCAGCCGGTAATCGAATGCCGTCCCTGCCATGCCCCGAAGGCGCATCTCGACCCCGGGAGGCAGCGCTGGCTCCTTGGGTGGCAGGTCGGCGAGGCGAAGCAGCCGCTGCAACTCCGGTCCCCACGGCGTGCCGCGCTTCGCCGCGGCGAGCGCCGCCGCGTAGAACTCGACGTACTGGCGGACTGGGCTGCCGGCCGTCTTCAGTTGACTGGTAAGTGACATGCCGAAACGGTACGTCCGGGGTGTATCACGCGTCGGGCCCTCGGCCCCAAACGGCCTCGTTTCCCATGCGTAGGGTGGCCGCTCGCTGGCTCCAGCTGTTTAGCCGGTTGCGGTTGGGCACTGAATCATCTGACGCACCTACGGCGGTGCACCATGGGTGAGTACCGTTGGGGATACCGGCGGCGGCAAGACGACCTACACCGTGCAGCACTGTGAGTCTCTCTTGAGGCTTCACTACGTCGTCCAGATGCATCCCGGGAGCCACTACTGGACGCTCCAGCTTGCCGAAGCCGGCGTCTTCCATGCCGGTGTCCTATTGGTCCTGGCCCTCGTCGCAGTCCGTAGGTGGAGGACGTAAGTGGCGCATGGTCGTCATGAGGTGCGTCCCAACTTGAGTCCACCTCGTATCCGGTGCTGTAGCCAAAGTTGGGGGTGCCGCGTCGCGCCACCAATAGCTTCGACCCATCGTGAATAGTTGAAGACGATGAGCTCAAGCTGCTCCCGTAGGCTCACTGGCTGGCGCGTGCAGAGGACGACGTCGACACCTGGCCGAGAAACGCCCGGACTCGCAGTTCTCGGCTTCGAAAGTCTTGATCGCAGGTGACGATTACCCAGCCCTGTTCCCCACACCAGTCGGCGATCTCCGCGTCGGTTGCTTTGTGACGTAGACCGGCAAGCTTCGGGTGTGGCTCGCCGAGGTCCGGGATTCGCTGGACCTGCTGGACCGCGTAGTCAAAACGGGGAAGCAGGTCTCCCAACCAATGGCTGAAGTTCTCATCGAGCAAGAAGCGCGGGTCAGGCGGCAAGGAGGTGCTGGACCTCCCGCACGTCCTCTACTTCAATCGCGTGCCAATCAGCGATCTGCTCAACACTGTGGGACGCCAACTCCCGGGCAATGACCCCGATGGGGAGGCGAGTACCCTTCACTACGGGTTCGCCGAACTGGATGTTCGGGTCGATCTCGATGCGATCGGTCAGCTCCCAGGCGACTGCCTCGCTGTCGGGGCCAAAGCGGATCTCCTCGGCGAACGTTTCGATGATCGGGAGCCACACATAGTGGCGGGCGTGCGTGCCGACCAACTCGACCACCTGTGGCTCGGCACCGACTGCGGCGAGATCGGCCCAGACTGCAGCGCCGTCCGTAAAAAAGATGCGGTGGGCGAAGGGGCGGGCCACCGCCGGCAGCAGCTCGGTCAGCGCGGCCTCCAGTCTGCGGAGCCTTTGGAGGCTCACGCCTGCCTGGCGGAACCGCCGCACGACCTCCAGGCTGACCAGATCGTGGAAGGTGAGCAGGAGCCGCCCTTCCGACCCAGTACCCACGGTGGGCGGGGTCAGTCCGGCGACCCAGCGACGGACGGTCGCGGCGTGCACATCGGCGGCGCGCAGACCAAGGATATGGGCAGCCTCTGGGAAGCTGTAGATCCCGATCCCGAACGCGGGCGCAGTGATGGTCGAAGTGGGCACGGGGTCATCGTACCGGGCGGGTCATTCATGACTGAGGAGGGGGAGAGCGGAGAAGGCCCGTACAGGCGAAGGCCAGCGGCGAGAATTTCGATTTCGGACAACGCATGAGTCGCAGAGAGGGTCCACGGCCCCCCAACGTGAACACCCTCATCGCCTACCCGAGAGCCAGCCTCCGGCTCAGCCGGACGAACCGTCGGAGGACTGGTCCGGCTCCTGCCGGGGGCGCGAAATGGGGCCCTACCAGGGAAGGATTGGTGGCCACCTTCGTCGCCGACCAGCTGGCCCGGTGGAAGCCCACCACGGCATCGGTTCGCTACCGCTGCCTCCAGCAGCTGTTTCAAGTGGCCGGTGGAACAAGGTGAGGTTCGCGCCAGCCCGATGGCCCGGATGGCCCCGCCCAACGTGCCCAAGGTGCCCGTTCCTGTCGTGCCCGACGACGACCTGCACAGTCCGCTCGAGGCGTGCTCGGGCAAGCAGTTCGAGGACCGGCGGGATACGGCCCTCGTCCGCCTGTCCTCACACCGGCTGCCGCCTGGGGGAGGTCGCGGGACTGTGGGTGGACGACATGGGCTTCGAGCTGTCAGTGGTGGGCGTCATGGGCAACGGACGCCGGTCCCGGTCCGTGCCGTTCGGCCCCAAGAC
Source organism: Acidimicrobiales bacterium (assembly GCA_050744025.1). Lineage (GTDB taxonomy): Bacteria > Actinomycetota > Acidimicrobiia > Acidimicrobiales > JAJPHD01 > JBOGGR01. The sequence continues at coordinate 21,976 of JBOGGR010000409.1, read as the reverse complement.
CTCCCAGGCCCTGGGCCGCTACCTCCAGGCCCGGGCCCGGCGCCCCCGAGCCCGGCACCACCCCCCACCAGCTTCGCCACACCTTCGCTCACGCCTGGCTGTCCCAGGGCGGCTCCGACGGCGACCTCGCCTCGCCGGCCCGGCGCTCCCCCCAGATGCTGGCCCGGTACGGAGCCTCGGCCGCCGACGCGCGGGCCCGGGATGCCTATCGTCACCTGCTGGTCGGGGACCGGCTGTAGCGAGGTGATGTCGAGCGCCGGCGCCTACGATGCTGTGATGGCCGGGTTGGGCAAGGTAGAGATCGAGGGCTTCAAGTCGATACGTTCGGCGACAGTCGAGTTGGAGCGCGTGAACGTGCTGGTGGGTGCGAACGGCTCGGGCAAGAGCAACTTTCTCGATGCCTTCGACCTGGTCGGGGAGATGCTCAACCAACATCTGGGAATGGCCGTCGGGAGGGCCGGAGGTGCGGATCGGCTCCTGTTCAACGGTGCGAAGGTCACAGAACGGATCAGGTTCGACATGTCCTTTGGTCAGAACCGGTACGAGGCGGTCCTGGCGCCCGCTGCCGGAGGACTCCTCTACTTCGAGAAGGAGACCTGCTGGGGACAGGGATACAAGTACTCCGAGCCCTTTCGAGCGCCCCTGGGCGTCGGCCACAGCGAATCGAACCTCCCGGCCGAGGCCCAGGACCCGTCGCACACCATCGCCCAATGGACGCTCAGCACCATGAGGCAGTGGAGGAGATTCCATTTTCATGATACCAGCGCTGCTGCCCGAGTCCGCCAGCCCGGCCCGATCAACGACAATCGGCTCCTGGAGCGCGACGGAGGCAACTTGGCTGCCTTCCTCTTCGGACTCGAACAGTCTCGTCCAGCTGCTTACGGGAGGATCGTTGCTGCTGTTCGTCTGGCGGCGCCTTTCTTTGCGGAGTTCCTCCTCGCCCCTGACGTCAACAACGAGAACCTGATCCGCCTGGAGTGGCGGGCAACCGACAGCGACGCCTACGCCGATGCTACGTCGCTCTCGGACGGAACTCTGCGGTTCATGTGCCTGGTCACCCTGCTGCTCCAGCCGGACCCACCTTCCCTCATCTTCATTGACGAGCCCGAGCTCGGTCTGCATCCCTTCGCCATGGTCCAGCTCGCGGACCTGGTCAGGGCTGCGCCCTCAGAGACGCAACTCATACTATCCACCCAGTCAACGACGCTACTCAACCAGTTCGACGTCTGCGACATAGTCGTCGTCAATCGGGCAGACGGCGCGTCGACTTTCGAGCGACTGGATGCCGCTGATCTCATGGGGTGGCTGGAGGACTACGCCGTGGGCGAGCTCTGGGAGAAGAACGTCCTCGGCGGCCGGCCCAGGCACGCGTAGGCAAGTCGTTGCGTCAGCTGTACGTGCTGGCAGAGGGACAGACTGAAGAGGCCTTCCTCCGAGACACCCTCGGCCCACACTTCGCGGACCGCAACCTGGCGACAACTCCCATCATCGTCGCTACGAAGCGGCTGGCCGCTGGCGGAAAGAGACGAGGCGGGATTGGATCCTGGGAGCAAGTGCACCGTGAGCTCCGCCGACTGCTCCGCGATACCCATGCTGTGGCGGTCAGCACGATGATGGACCTCTACGGCCTGCCGACGGCTTGGCCTGGAGCCTCCTCGGCGGCCACGGAGCCCCGCCAAAGAGTAGCTGCGCTCGAAGTGGCAATGAGTGAGGCCGTCGACGACGTCCGCTTCATACCCCACCTTATGTTGCACGAATTCGAGGCGCTTGTGTTCGCATGTCCAGACCAAGCCGCTGCCGTCTCAGGTAACCTTGACCTGGCGGCGGAGATCAGGGCCGACGTGGTTGCAGCCGGTAGCCCAGAGTTGGTGGACGACGGTCCGCAGACCGCTCCCTCGAAGCGGCTCCAAGGCTACTGGAATACCTACGCCAAGACGACGGACGGGCCAACTATCGTTCAGCGGGCGGGCCTGACCGCACTACGGAGTGGATGCGAGCACTTTGGCGCCTGGTTGACCCGGCTGGAGGCGCTCTAGGCGGCTGCCTTGACGCCCGAACTGCTCGGCTTTGCGGTTCTCTACCGCTCCAGGCCGTACCCTCGGTCACGAACGTGCCGCCGGCCCGGGTCGTGTTCTACTCGGACCCGTCGGCGAGCGCGCTCCTCTTGTCGCAAAGCGGCCTGAACGTCCTGGGTGCGGTATCGGGCCGGAGCACGACGGTCGGGGTCGGGGTCGGTCGCACGAAGGGCCGGTTCTGCTCCTGGCGCGCTTGACGGTGATCCTCCGAGCCAGGTCGCCCACCCAGGCCATCTCGGCGGGATGAGCGGCCAGCCAGCCCTGGCGGTGGGCCTGGGCGGCCTCGGCCCGGGCCAGGGCGTCTTGGGCCTGCTGCAGGTGATCGACCTCGGCCTGGTGGCGCTGCACGTCGATGGCGCCACGCTGCTCTGCGCGTTCTGCCGTCCGCTGTCGACGGGACGCCTTGCCGGAGTCGATTCGGGCCTGACTCAGGACGGCGTCGTCCGGCCGGCGCCGCCAGCCCCGGGCCGAGCCGCTTCTCGTTCGGCCGCTCGAGCTCCTCGTAGGCGGGGCGACCGCGACGGGTAGCCAGGAAGGGCTCGCCACAGTGGGCGCAGGTGGCCTCGACGGCGCCGTAGTCTGGTTGGATCAGCGCAAGGAACGGCTACCAGGTGCAGTCTGGGCACACTCGTGGTGGGCGCCCGGCGCCGTGGGCCGGGGCCGGGCCAAGCCACCGCTTCGCGCATCCTGGCGCGCTCGGCCTTGGTGGTCACGCCCCACACCCCGGCCAGCTCGGGGTCCCCCATGGCGACGGACAGGCAGCATTTCATCCCTCGCAGGTAACCGCCCAGGTCATGGGGACTTTGTACAAGGGATCCCTGTGCCAACCCGGCCCCTCCAGGAGGCGCAGGAGCTCCTCGGCGCTCGCCCCCCCGGCCCCGACGCCGGCCAGGGCGCGTAGCTGGCGGTCTGGCTGGTCACCAGGGCGGCAGGTACTCCCTCGGTCCCGGCAAGTCAGGCCCCACGAGTGTGGGAGTGGATTCCGCTCCGTGACGATACGGGCGCTGAAGGGGGTCTCGGGACCGACCTTCGGGACTTCTCGTGGATCCTGGGCCACGGTGGCGTCCGGTCGGGGGCCCCCGGGACGGCGGTGCTTGCTGGCCCCTCACCCCCCCATCACGTCAGGGCACGGTCTGGGGCGGCGTCAGGCTCGGGCCAGAGCACGGCCGGCGAGCACCGCCCGCAGGCGGTCCAGGTCGAGGGCCGGGAAGTGCTCGGCCAGGGCGCTGAAGACCGCCTCGGTGATGCTGGCCGGGGCGTCCAGTACCTCCACGCCCACAGGGGCGCCGGCCCCGTCCAGGTTCACGAGCACGTAGGCGTCGAGCACCTCGGTGCTGCGTGCCGCCGGGGCGTCGGACAACTCGACGTAGGTGGCTCCCAGGTCGGCGTCGTAGTGGACGATCATGCTCACGGACCTAGACCTCCTTGCCCCGGTCGGCGACGGTGACCACCACCGCAGGGTCGGCCTTCACCACCACCACCTCGAGCCGGCGCGCGGCCAGGGTGCGCCCGAGCACGACCAGACGGTCAGGGCGTCGTGCCGAGTCGTAAGGTCGCCTCCGGGGCGCCAGCGCCTCGGCCACCTCCTCGGCGGTGATGCCCCGGGCCGCCATCTGGCGGAGGGCGTGCCCGCTGGGGCGCAGGCTCCCGCCATGTCGAGCAGCCGGGGCCGGCCGAGACGGACACCCTGCCCCTTGCACACGGCAATGGCGCCCTTCGTGCCCCCGGCGATGTTGGCCCGCTGCGTCGGGGACAGGAGCCAGCTCACCTCGGTGGTGTCCACCCGGGCGGTCATGCCGTCACTCCGGCCGGCTCGGGGACCTGCAAGCTGATCTTGCGCACGAGGGCCGGCGACCAGGGCCGGCCCGAGGGGGTGGTGGTGCCCTCGGCGTTCAGCTCGTCGGCGATGGCCTGGAAGGTGGCGCCGGCGGCCCGGTGGTCACGGATGCGGGCGCCGGTGGCCGGGTCGAGCAGGCCGGGGCGGCCCAGACGCACCCCGGCGGCCCGCTTGAGGGCGAGTGCCTCACGGGTCCTCGCCCGATGATCCGGCGCTCCCACTTGGCCACCGATGCCGTGACGTTGGACGGCGGCGGCCGAACGGGTACGTGGCTTGCGGGTCCAAGTGTCGTCGTTCCCCGGCACTGTCAGCCGGTCAGCCCCGACGTTCGAGCAGGACGACCGGGATCGTCCGGACCCCACGCGCCTTCTCTTCGTAGTCGGCGAAACCCGGGTACGCCCGCTTCTGCTCCTCCCAGATCTCGTCCCGCTCGGCGCCGGTGAGGTCCCTGGCCTCCACCTCCACGGTGTCGGTGCCCACCTCCACGGTCGTACGGGGATGAGCCAGGAGGTTGAGGTACCAATCCGGATTGGTCGGTGCCCCACCCTTCGATGCGAACACCCCGAAGTCCCTCCCGACGGGCTGGTACATCACCGGGTTCACCCGCTCGGTCCCGCTCCTGCGTCCCCGGTGGTGCACCAGGATCATCGGTGCTCCCTGGAACTGCCCTCCTACCTTCCCCTCATGGGCCCGGAACTCCTCGATGATCCCGTCGTTCCAGTCGCCGGCGTCGGCCATGGTCTGGTTCCACCTCCGTCTCCTGCGTCGCGAACGGCAGATCTTCGCGCAGCTCGGCCGGAGCGGGCGAAGTCGCCCGGCCGGCGACCCTCCGACGACAGGGTCACGCCGTCGACGCAGGAGCGAGCGTGACTCCGGCGCCGGGAGCTGCCGATAGCAACGGTGGCTGCCGTCCTGGCGGAAGTCGCACGCGGCAAATCCTTGTCGCCACAGTCGATCCAGATGACATCGAGTCGTTCGCCGCCCATGCCTCCAACGTCGTGGCCGCTGACATCGGAGCGTGAGCGGTCCTTGGTGGCAGGCCCGGGATGCCCCCTGGAGAGCGGTCCGCCCAGGAGCTGGCGCAGCGGCTTCACCGGCCCCCAGACCTATGGCCTCAGCGCTGGCGCCAGAGGCGGTCGGTGAGGCCCGACACCCGGGCGATCGGTCTGCTGACGGCAGCCCGGACGGCGTCCTCGGTGCCGGCGACGAGCAGGCCTCGCTTGGCCCGAGTGACGGCGGTGTAAAGGAGCTCCCGGGTCAGCAGGCGGGAGCCCGCCGCCGGCAGGAGCAAGGTGACCTGATCGAACTCGGAGCCCTGGCTCTTGTGCACTGTCATCGCGTAGACGGTCTCGACGTCGGCCAGCCTGGACGGACTCACCGATCGCGACCGGCCGGCCCCGTCGTCGAAGGCCACGGAGACGCGGGCCGACGTCCTGGAGGCGCCCGCGATGGTCACGCCCGTGTCGCCGTTGAAGAGCCGCAGGCTGTAGTCGTTGGACGTCATCAGCACCGGACGGCCGGCGTACCAGAGTCCTTCGCCTTCCAGGTCCGGCCACTCGCCGGCGAGCCAACGTTCGATCTGGTCGTTCCACGCCGTGACCCCGGCCGGTCCGCGCCGGTGGGCGCACAGCACCCGGTGGCGGCTCAGCTCCTCGAGAGCGGCGCGCTCGTCGCTGTGGCGGGCTGCGTCGATCAGATGGCCGGCCCAGCGGGTGATCTCCTCCCGGAGCGGCGAGGGGCTCGTGAGGGGGTCGTCAGGCAGCCAGGCGACGGCGGCGTCGCCGGCGCGCAGGACGTCGACGGCCGCGTCGGCGTCGCCGGCCCGAACGGCTGCGGCCAGGTCTGCAAGCGCGCCGACGAAACGGTGGTTGGTCCTGAGCCGGGCGATGCTGGCGGCCATCGGCGACCCTCCGACGGCCGCCGGGACGACGGCGGAACCGACGATGTCGGCAAGCACGGCGCCGGCCTCTACGGAGACCAGCTGCTCGGGGTCGCCAACGAGCAGGAGGCGGGCGTCGGGCCGGGCGGCATCGACCAGTCGGGCCATCAACTCGAGCGACAGCATCGACGCCTCGTCGACGACGATGACGTCGTGGGGCAGGCGGTTGCCCGCGTGGTGGCGGAAGCGGGACGTGCCCGGACGGCTGCCGAGGAGCCGGTGCAGCGTGGAACCAGCCGTTGCGGTCAGGCGATCCCGCACCTCGTCGGAGACGTCGAAGCGGGCGGCCTCGGCGTGGACCGCCTCCTCCAGCCGGGCAGCAGCCTTGCCGGTCGGTGCGGCCAGCGCGACGAGCGGCGGCCGCTCTCCCCGGACCTCGGCCTGCTCGTGGACGGCAGCCAGCAGCCGGGCCACGGTGGTCGTCTTGCCGGTCCCGGGGCCGCCGGCGATCACGGTGAAGCGCCGACGGACGGCGGTCGACACCGCCCCCTCCTGATCGTCGTCACCGCGGGCGAAGAGCCGGGCCAGGCTGCCGGCCAGGGCGGCGCCATCGACCTCCGCCGGATCAGCGCTGGCCCGGGCCCGCAGGTCGCGAGCCACGGTCAGCTCGTCGCGCCAGTAACGGTCGAGGTACAAGGCGGTGCCGATCAGGCGCAGGGGCCGGCTGTCTTCCTCCTCGCCGACCGCGACCAGCGGGCTGGCGGCCACCCGGTCCATCCAGCCGGTGGGCTCCGGCCAGGGCTGGGCGTCGAGGTCGACGTCTTCCCGGACGTCGGCGGCGGCGACGGTCCGCACGGTGGTGAGGTCGACCGAGACGTGCCCGACCCGGGGGGCGCGCACGGCGAGAGCTACGGCCAGCGCCACGAGCTCGTCGGTCTCGCCGCCCAGGCGGGCCAGGCGCGCCGCGGTGTGGACATCGGCGGGCAGGAGGACCCCGGCCCGGTTGAAGGCGCCCAGCAACCCACCACTGATGTCACGGACGAGCGTGGCGTCGCAGGGGTCGAGGCCGGCGACGAGCTCGGTAGCGCTCATGCCGCCGGCCTCCCGGTCTCGAACAGGTCGGACAGGCCGACGACGAGCGCCGCCGGCGGCGCCCACGAGAACACCCCGCATTGCTGCCCGTCGATCGCCGGGGTGTCGGGGCCGACCATGCCGCGCAGGAACAGGTAGAGCACCCCCCCCAGGTGGGTCCGTGGGGTGTAGCCCGGGAGGCGCCAGCGCAGGTAGCGGTGCAGGGCCACCAGGTAGAGGACTGCCTGGAGGGGGTAGTGGCGGCGCTGCATCTCGGCCTCGAGGGCGTGGGGTCGGTAGTGCCACGCGGTGAGGGGCCGGCCGGCGTCGCCGAGCCAGTTGGTCTTGTAGTCGGCGACGTACCACCGCTGCACTCCGTCGGCGGCGACGCGGCGGAACACCAGGTCCAGGCTGCCGGTCAGGTAGCCCCGCAGCCTGGTGGCGAGCAGCGGATCAGCCAGCTGCTCGGGGTAGCCAGCCAGCAGGCCGCCAGCTGCCAGCTGCTCGGCGAGGAGGCCGGCCACGTCGGCGGTCGTCACCTCGCCGACCGGATGCTCGCCGCCGGCCAGGGGCAGCTCGAAGCCCAGCTCGTCGAGGCGGTCCCCTCGCGCGACGTCCCGCAAGGAGACGCCGGGCAGCACCTGCCCGAGCGGGGTGGTCAGGGCGGCGGCCAGCCCGGCGCTCAGCATGCCGGGATCCCCGGCCACGGCGCCGCTCGACCCGGACCGCTTGCGGATGACCGCCAGCAGCTCGGCGTTCAGGCCGGGGGCGGCGAAGTCGACCTGCTCCAGCACCCGGTGCACGAAGGTGCCCACCTCCGGGCCGCCGGGCATGTCCCCGAGCGGGCTGGCCACCCCGGGCCCGTCCGGTGGCGCGTCGGCGCCGACGAGTGCCGGTGGCCCACTCGCCACGGCGGGCTCGTCGGCGACGCCCGGATCCTCGGGCTCGCTGCCCACGTTGCCGACGGTCACGCCGGCGGCCTGGCCGGCGTGGGCGGCGTCGGTGATGCTCGTGTACGACGCGCGGCGCCACCGCAGGTCGATGCGGCGGTCGAAGCTGGCAGCCTCGAGGCGGCGCGGAGCGTCCGCGTGGCCGGCAGTGCCAGCAGGGCCGGCAGAGCCGGCTGCCGCGAACCGGGCTCCTGCGGCCTCCAGGGCGATCAGCCCGGGCTTGGCCCGGGCGACGAGGGCGTCGAGGGCGGCCCGGATGTCCTTGTCCTTGGGCTCTCCGGGGTACGGTTCGCCGACGGCGCCGGTCCCGAGGTCGCGGCACATGAGCAGCCGCCCGAGGGGGGAGTGGCGGGACTGGTGGGCCCGGCCCCACCAGAAGACGACCTGGTGCCGGGCCCGGGTGCAAGCCACGTACATGAGGCGCAGGTCCTCGCCCCTCTGCTCGGCGAGGGCGGTGCTGCGGTGCTCCTCGTAGCGCTGGCGGGCCGGGCCTCCCTTGTCGGGGCAGCCGACGTCGAGCGTGCGGGCACCGCCGTTGTCGGGGTCGTGGAACACGACCGGGTTGGGCGCCTTGCCGGGCGGGGACGGGTCCCACAGGTACGGGCAGTACACCACGCCGAACTCGAGTCCCTTGGCCCTGTGCACGGTCAGCACCTGGACAGCGTCGGCGTCGGAGTCGAGGCGGCGGCTGCGCTCTTCGGCGTCAGCCTGCTCGGTGCGGGCCTCGCCTATGCGCTGGGCGAGCCAGGCCCGCAGGGCGGGGGCCCCGAGCCGGCCACCGGCGGACTCGGCGTGGAGGAGCTGGGCGACGTGGCTGAGGTCGGTGAGCAGGCGCTCTCCCCCGGCGGTGGCGAGGATCCGGGCGGGGAGGCCCTCCGTGGAGGTGACGTAGCGATAGACGGCGGCGACGCCGTGGCTGGCGAGCAGGGTCGACCAGCGGTGGACCCGGAGCTGAACTGTCTCCCATTGGCGCTCGTCGGTGGTGGCGACCTCGGACGCGGTCATGCCGATGAACGGGGTGAGGGCGACCGCCGCGGCCCTGGAGCGGGAGGTGGGCTCCTGGAGGGCTTCGAGGAGGTTCAGCCAGCTCCCGGCGGCCTCGGAGCCGAAGACGCTGTCGAGGCTGGCGACCACCGACGGCACGCCGATGGCGCGCAGCCCGTCGCGCACGGCGATGACCTGCCTGTTGGTCTTGGTGAGCACGGCGATGTCGGCCGGCGCCAACGGCCTCCAGACCGGATCGCCTCCGGCGCGCGGTGTCCCGGTCCCGGCGACCCGCGCGCCGGAGGCGAGCAGCCCGGCGATGTCGCGGGCGACGTCTCCGGCGATCCAGTCGGCGAGGGCAGTCGTCTGTAGCAGCTGCGTCTTCTTGGTCTTCTGGATGCCCGGTTGACGGCTGTCGACCAGGCGGACCCGGATCGTGGCAGATCTGGGAAACCCCTGGGTGCCGGCCTGCTGGCGGTCGGCTGGGGCTCTCACCGAGCGGAACCGGATGGCCTCGTGGCCGAACTGGAGCGGCGCGAGGAGGGCGTCCGTGGCGTCGAGGAGGGGCTGGTCGGCCCGCCAGTTCTGGGTGAGGGTGTAGGTGGCGGCCCGCTCGGCCGCGTCGAGATAGGCATGGACGTCGGCACCTCGGAAGGAGTAGATGGCCTGTTTGGGGTCGCCTACGAGGACGAGGGTGGTGGCGCCGTCGCCGAAGGCCGTGCGCATGATCCGCCACTGGACGGGGTCGGTGTCCTGGAACTCGTCGACGAGGACGACCTGGTAGCGCTGGCGGAGGCGCCGGCAGGCCAGCGCCCCGCGCTCCGGGTCGTCGAGGGTGTCGGCCAGCCGGGAGAGGAGGTGGTCGTAGGTGAGGAGGTTGTCCTGGTGGAGGCGGCGGGCGACCTCCGTGCGGGACTTGCCGGCCAGGCGGCTGAGCAGCCCGGAGGGGTCCTCGCCGGCGGGGGGAAAGAGGAGGATGTCGGGGTTGGCGACAGCCTGGGAGGCGGCGGCTCGGGCGGCACCGCGCGTGAACGGCGGCGGCCCGTGCTGGAGGGCCCGGCGCAGGTAGAGGTCGTCGACGACCTCGTCGACCAGGTCGGCGGGATCCTCGAGGAGGATGGTGCCAGCGGCCACGTCCCCGGCCGAGCCGAGCCCGTCGAGGACCAGGTGACAGAAGCCGTGGGTGGTGGCGATGGTGGCAGCGTCGAAGGCGGCGAGGGCGTCCGTGAGGCGGGCGTGGCGCACCTCCACCGTGGGGCGAGGGGCGTCGGCGAGGTGGGCGACCACCTGGTCGTCGGGCCGGACGGGCTCGCCGCAGCGGAGGTGCCGGGCGAGCCGGTCCTCGGCGGTGACGAGCCGGTAACGGATGCGGTCACGTAGCTCGCTGGTGGCCATGCGGGTGAAGGTGACGGCGAGGATGCCCGCCAGCGGGACACCTTCGGCGAGGAATCGGGTGATGAGAGCGGTGAGGGTGAAGGTCTTGCCGGTGCCGGCGCTGGCCTCGAGGACGGTGATGCCGGGGGCCGGGAGGTGCCCGGAGACGTCGAACGGCGCCGGGGCGCCGGCTCCGGCGTTCACCGGGCCGAGCCGATCTGCTCGTGCGCGAGGAGCGGGCCCCACAGGCGGCGGGCCACGGTCCCGAAGCGGGTGGTCTCGTCGGTGGCCCAGCCGGGACCGCCGTCGCCCGGGCCAGGGGCTTCGCTGACGAGATCGGCGAGGGTGGTCCGGCTGCCCCATACGTAGACGTGCTCGACGTCGCTGGCCTCGCCGGGGAAGCGGTCGTCCTTCCAGGCGTCGTCGGCCGCCTGGTAGGCGTCGTCCTCGCTGCTGCCCCGGTGGCGGGCTTGGGCCCACGCCGCCGAGGTTGCGCAGGCGAGGGGGAGCGGGGTGCTCATGCCGTGGTCGTAGAGGTCGACCAGGGCGCCCAGCTCGGCGAGGGCCCTGTCGCGGCGCTCGGCGGGTGTGGCGCCGAGAGGGGCGAGGCGGGCGACCTGGGGCAGCTGGCGGGCTTGTCCCCGCCCGACGGTGATGGCGGTGACGGCCAGCTCGGGGCGGGCGGCGCTGGCGGCGAGGAAGCGGACCCAGGCGCAGAGCCGGTGCTTGGCGGCGAGGCGGGAGTATGTGCATACGAAGATGGTGCCCCCGCGCAGGTTCGGGACGGTGCCGATGAGGCTCCGCCCGTCCAGCAGCTCTACTTGGACGTCGAGGGAGTCCGCCGATCGGGGCTCGAAGCCCAAGGCAGCGACGGTGGCGGTGAGGGCGTCGACCCAGGCGCGGACCTCGCTCAGAACGGCATCGGCGAGGCTGCCGGGGGGCAGGAGGCCCCGACCCCGCTCGGCGGTGACGGCCCGGTCGGGGTCGGTGCCGGCCAGGCAGGCGCGCAGGAGGCGGCTGCCGACTCCCCAGCCTTCGAGGGCGTCGAGCTCGAGCGGCAGGGCGTCCTGCGGCTGGCCGGAGCGACCAGAGAGGTACAGCCCGAGGCGCCGGCGCAGGAACGCACGGACCGGGTGCTCCACGAAGCTCACCAGGTGGTCGAGCTGGAGAACCGCCTCGTCGAGGGGCGCGAGCGGCGCGGCGAGCCACGGTGGGGCGGGCTGCTGGCCGGCGGCGGCCTGGGAGCCGGCGAGGTGGATGCGGTCGTAGCTCCACGGCCCCGGGGTGGACAGGACGCTGGCGGAGAAGTTGCGGGCATCGAAGGGCTGCAGCGGGTGGTGGACGACGACCTGCTCCCGGGCGAGGCTGCCGTCGGGAGTGCGGACGGTCGCATCGACGGCGTCGAGCATCTCGGCCACTGGCACGGCCGGCGGACGGGGTCGGTTGGTGCGCTCGTCGCGGCCGCTGTAGGTCACGAGCAGGTGGTCGGTGGCGGCGAGGAGCGCGTCGAGGAGCAGCTGGCGGTCCTCGGAGCGGGCGTCGCGGTCGCCGACGCGCGGCTCGGCGAGGAGGAGGTCGTCGCCGTCGGTCTCGGGGTGGCGGGGGAAGGACCCGTCGTCGAGGCCGAGGAGGGCGACAACCCGGTGAGGGACCGAGCGCATGGGCACGAGGGTGCAGATGGTGAGGTCGCCGGTGCGGAAGTTGGCCCGGGTGGGGCGGCCCTGGAGGCGGTTGTCGAGCAGGGCCCGAACCTCGTCGAGCGACAGGTCCGGCGAATGGGGCTCCCCCTCGGGGGGGGCCGCGTAGCCGGCACCACCCGTGTAGCCGGCACCACCCGTGGCGGCCTCCCCCGCAACCTCGGCGAGGATCCGACGGAGCTGCTCCTGCTGCCAGCCGTCGTCGGGAGCACTGGCAGCGAGCAGCTCGGTTCCGGTGACGAGAGCGTCGACCCAGGCGCCGACCGGCTGGGGTCCGGTCAGGCTGTCGACGGTGGCGCCGACGCGATTGACGAGCTCAGCAGCCCGCCCGGCGAGGTCGACAGCGCTGGCAGGGACGTCGTAGGGGACGGTGGCGCCGAAGGTCCGGCAGTCGCCCTCGGTCATGGTCGCCCCGAGCAGGAGCCGGTCGAGGCCCGCGGCCCACGTGTTGGTGGCGACATGCCCGAGGGCCCACCGACTGCGGTGGTCGGCGTCCAGGCCCCAGCGGATGCCGGCGCCGGTCACCAGCCGCTCAAGTGTGGAGAGGTCCTCCTGGTCGAAGCGGAACCGGCGGGCGACGGGCGGCCGGGACGCCAGGTCGAGGACCTCCGAGGCCGTGACCCTGGCGCCGGCGAGGACGAGGAGGTGGGCGGCGATGCCGAGCAGAGGGTTGGTCTGGCGCAGCGAGCGGTCTGCGAGGCGGACCCGCAGGCGGGGGACCCCCGTCGCGCTGGCAGGCGCTTCGGCGCTGGGGTCGATCTTCGGGCTGCTCGGCCCGGCGTCCTGGTCGGCTCCGAATGCGGCGTGGATGAGGGGGGCGAAGGTCTCGATGTCGGGGCACATGACGATGACGTCACGGGGCTCGAGGGTCTCGTCGGCGGCGAGGAGGTGGAGCAGGGCGTCCCGCAAGACGTCCACCTGGCGTCCCCGGCCGTGGCAGGAGTGCAGCCGGAGCGAGGTGTCGGCGGAGTCGAGCAGGGCGCGCTGGTCGGTGCCGCCGGCGGGCGGGACGCCGGGGGACCGGCGGTCGGCACGGATGTCTGCCTGCAGGCGGCGGAGCAGGGTCATCGGCGCGGCGTCCTGCGCGCCCTGCGTGGCGGCCGGCGGGTCGTCGCTGGCCGGGTCGCCGCCCAGCGGGTGCTCGCCGCCCAGCAGGTGCTCGCCGCCCAGCAGGTGCTCGTCGACCGGCCGGTGCTCGTCGACCGGCCGGTGCTCCCCACCGGTGATTCCCCTGGCGGCCAGGACGAGCTGCATCTCGCGGGCGTCACGCCCCCACGAGCGCAGCAGCGGGTTGGCAGCCAGGCGTGCGGTCGGGTCGGCGGACCGGGCCAGGTCGGGCGGAGGGAGCGGGGCAGCGGCGGCCACGGCGTCCCACAGCTGGCCCGACGGGTGCAGGAGGAACAGGTGCACGTCCCGGTGTGTGGCCACCGCCTGGAGCACTTGGAGGTGGCTGGCCGGCAGCCGGGTCAGGCCGAACAGCGACAGCCGCTCGGGCAGGTCGAGCAGCCCCGGCTCGTCGACCAGGCGGCGGGCGGCATCCGTGAAGCGCTCGGCCGGGCTGGGCACGCCGAGCTCGGCCCGCAGCAGTCGCCACAGGTGGGCCTGCCACGCTGGAGTCGGGTCACCACCTTCGTCGGCCTCAGGAGCCCTGGCGGCCCAGGCCGTCAGCAGGTCGGGGCGGTGCACGGCGTAGTGGTCGAACAGGTCGGCGAGGTGCCGGGCAGTGGCGAAGCGGCGTACCAGCCCGGGCCGGCCGAGCCGGTCGGGAGGGGTGACGGCCCGCAGGTGGGCGAGCAGCGGTGCCAGCTGCGGATCCTCGCCGAGACGGTCGATCAGCCGGACGAGCGGCCAGACGCAGCGCTGGGGGCGCCAAGGGTCGTCGTCGGGGTCGACGTCGCAGGCAGCGGCGGTCGCCTGGCTGACCAGGGTGCCGGGAAAGGGGAAGCTCAGATTCGCGCACACCCCGCCTCCCCCTGCGTCGGGGGCGCCCAGGCGGTGGGAGAGCCGCTGGGCCAGCCAGCGCTCCACGCCACGGGACGGCACGGCAACGATCTCAGCGGCGATCGGGTCGGGCAGCGGCGCCACCAGGAGGTCGCCCAGGGCCTCAGCCAGTCGATCAGCCCGCTCGGATCGGTGTACTGCCAGCATCCGTCACCTCTGGGGGCCACAGTAGGCGAGGGGTGTGACATGCCTCCGTTGGCGGCTGGTCCGGTCGGCGGCGGCTCCGGTCGGCGCCCTGACCGGGCCGGGATCTCAGACGTTCGGTGGCCGGCCAGGGGCGGGCGTCGGGACCTCGGCGCCTCGAGCGAGCGAACCGGCACCGTCGACGCGGACCTCGGGGCGACCCCCGTGCTCGACGGGCAGCCGGTCGATTGCCGGGGCGAGCGCTCCCCGCGGGAGCGGGCCGAGGAGGGTCGCCAGGACCTCGGTGAGCTCGCCGGCCGGCGTCCGGCCGAGACCGGCGGCGAGTAGCTCGGCTGCCTCCAGTCGGCTCAGCGTCGGGAGCTGGGCGAGAAGCGAGGTGAGGTTCTCCACTGGGGAGCGGGACTGCCTGAACGACACCATTGCCCCCTGCAGCTCCTCTTCGGTGCACGCCTGCCACAGGGCCGGCATGGCCTCGTCCTCCTCGCAGGCCAGGTGGTCCAGGTACGACGCGGTGAACCTGGTCAGGGGCAGGTAGAGGTCACGGGCTTCGTCCATGCCCGCTGGGTCCGGCGGCCGGGACAGCTCCTCCATGGCCACGTCGAGGGCCACGTGGGAGGCGTCGAGCTTGGCCGCCACCGTGGGCGCCCGCTCACGGAGCAGAGGATGGATGAACCGATCCTCGTGCTCGGCGTGGGCCCGCGGCTCCCGCACCATGGAGCCGACGGCCGCCGCCAGGACCGCGGCCGCCGACAGGTCCTTCCGGTCGGTCCGGCCGGCTTCGACGACCAGGGAGAACAGCCGCGCCCTCTGCATCTTGTGCACGGAGGCATAGAGGTTGATCCGGTCCATGGTCCTCTCCTCAGTCGATTGGTGGACTTTCGCACTCTGGTAGAGGGTGCTGGTATCCGCGAATGGCCGTTATGCAGCCATGGCGAGGACCTCGATTATTAGTTCGCTCGTTTCCTGATCCAGGGATGCGGCCCCAGAGGTGGACGAAATTCGCTCTCGCCACAAGACGCGGCGCAGCTCGGCCATGGCATCGGCGAAGCTCGGGGCAGCCTTGGCCGGGTACCACTCCCGGGCCGACCAGGTCGGGGTGGCCCCGCAGGCGCCCAGGTACCACACCCAGACGACCCCGTGGAGCCAGAACGCCAGCGAGGCCGCCCGCAGGGGCCCCTCGCCCTTCCAGGTCTGGGGCTCCTGGCCGTGGGCGACCTGCTTCACGTCCCTGAAGCACACCTCGATCGTTATGTTGGGAGGTGGCCTTGTCTCATTTTCGAGCTCGTTATGTGTGCAGCTCGGGTGTCTCAGCCTGCGGCTTGACCCTAGCCCCGGCTCGTCTGGTTGAAGGGGCCTGCGGTTGCTCGGCGTTCAGAATGAGCTCGGTGGCCTCCCCCGCAAGTTGGCGCATCTGGGCGATGATGCGGCGTAGGCGACGGTCGTTGGCGATCCACTCCTGGTAGAGCGACGCCTCGCGTTCGGTGAGCCGGCGGGTAACGGTCTTGCCGGCCACCTTGGTGGTCCATTGCCAGTACGGGCCGTGCAGGCGGGGTGGATCGGCTCGGCAGCCACAGTTCGGGTTGGTGCAGCGGGTGTAGCGGTGCATGAGGCTGCCGCTGTGGACGAGGCCGAGGTCGGCGACCTGGCGGGCCAGGCCCCGGTAGCGACGTTCCTGGTCAGCGAGCTGCTCGGCTTGGTCTGCGCGTGTGGTCATGTCGGCTCCCGGTCCGGAGTGTGTCCTTGATCCTCCCACTCGTTGTATGTCAGTATGACTACTGTCTGTTGGTCGGACAGGGCCGGGAGGAGACCAGATGGCTTCGGCATCGAGTGACCACGCGGTGGGTGAGGAGGGCCAGGCCATCGTCGGATTGCACGTGACGGACACGGCCCGGGCCGGGCGAATCCCGGGGGTCGACACCGAGGCGGCCGCCGCGGTGGCCGCCCGGGCCGGGGTGCGAGACGCTCACCCGTTCTTGCTCGGCGCGGACGGCTCCTACGACGTGGTGTTGAACCGGTTCTTTCGGGAGCTGCCCGGGTGGGGGGTGCGAGCGCCCAACAGCATCGCCGCCTACGCCCGAGACGTGATGCTGTTCTGCCGGTTCCTGCACGAGAGCCGGGACGGGAAGTCGATATGGGCCTGCGACGGGGCGGACCTGCGTGCCTACAAGCAGGTGCGATTGCGCACGCCCGGGGACCGCCAGGTATCGGTGGGCACCTGGCGACGGTCGGTGGCGGCGCTGGACAAGTGGGTCTGTTGGGCGGTCTACGAGAAGCTCATCGAGCGCGAGCCGTTCCGCTACCTGGACAAGACGGTCTGGACTCCCCAGGGGCCGAAGAAGATCCGCGTCAACACAGAGTCCGAGCCGGATCCGGGACCCGCCCCGGTGAGCTTCGTCAGCTTCGAGGACTACCTGCTGTGGCGGGACGTGGGGCTGCGCGGCCACCTCCCCGACGGCCGGCCGGACCCGTCGTGGAGGGGCCGACATGACGAGCGCAATGCCGCCTTTGCCGATCTCTTGATCTACACAGGCATGAGGCTCGGGGAAGCATCGTCGCTACTGGTGTCAGAGCTACCGGGCGAGCATGTCACCGGGGCCGGACGGCTGGCCGGCATCCACCTGAGCCCGGCGGTGACCAAGCGGAGCCGGGCCCGGACAGTCTTTCCCCCGGCCCGTCTTGTGCGCAGCCTTCAGCGGTATCGGCGGATCGAACGCGACGAGCTGGTGACTCGCATCCGGGCAGCCGGCGGCTACCCCTTGAGCGAGGGGGCCGTGGCGGTGCGCCGAGCAGGAGCGCTCGCCGTGACCCTCGCCCAGGGCGGGTCCGCCTCCTACGCGAAGCTCGACCCGGACGTCCGACGGGCGCTGGTGCTCATCAGCCCCGACGGGGAGGTTGCCGGGCCGTTGGCGGTGTGGTTGGGCAGCGATGGCCATCCGGTCACGCCTTCGACCTGGCAGTCGATCTTCCACCGGGCCAACCGGCGCTGCGAGCGCTTCGACTGTGGGACGAGGATCTCACCCCATACCCTGCGTCATTCCTTTGCCGTGCACATGTTGGGCCTTCTGCTGCGCCAGACGGTGACCGCCCTGGGGCAGGATCCGAGCCGGCACTGCACCTCCGCGCAGGTGAAGCGCCTGCTGGTCGGCAACCCGTTGCGCAAGCTGCAGCTGTTGTTGGGCCACGCCAGCGAGGCGACCGTCTACACCTACCTCGACGTGCTGGACGAGGCCCAAGAGATCGTCGCCCGGGCCCTGGCGCAGTGGGACGACCAGGCGGCCGCCCTGGTGGCCATCGGCGGCGAGGCCGCGGCTGGGGCCGAGCGATGAGGCGGGGGCAAGCGGTGCGCTTCCCGACCGCCGGCGAGGTCCTCGAGCCCATCCCACCGGTTCCGACCGTGGGCCCGGTGGTGTTCACACTTCGCTTCCGCGGCATCGAGCGGGCCTTCGACTGCTCGGACCTGCCGTGTCCCAAGCTGGTGCGACCGCTCGCGTCAGCACTGGCCTCGATCGGCGGTGACGAGGCGACGGTGCGCACGCTGTCGCCCGACTTTGCCCAGATGGTCCGCCATCTGGGGGAGCTCATCCGCTTCGTCGACGCCCACGCCGGGGCCGGGGCTGGTGGTGCGGAGCGATTCGGCCTCGGGGATCTGAGCCCGGCGATCCTGGACGCCTTTGAGGCCGACCTGGTCGCCCGCTACGGGACTATGGGCAAGCGGGTCCAGGTGTTCATGGCCACCGCGGTTCGGCTCCTACGGCTGGCCGGGGAGGCGGACCCTGAGGCGCTGAGCGCGCCGATGCAGGCCCGGCTCGGTTACTCCACCACGCTGGCCCGCCACTACGGCACACCGCTCGACGCCTATCCGATACCGGTGCTGGAAGCCACCCAGCAGGCTGCCCTCGGCGATGTGCGGGCGATCCGGGAGCGCATCGACGCCGGGCGCGCTCGAGCCGCCACCGGCGCCGACCCGGCGGGTGCTGGCTGGTCGGCCCGAGAGAACGCGCTGTGGCACCTCACCCACCACGGACCGCTTCCACCCGAGCAGTTCCGGGCTCTGCACAAGCTCCGGTGCGCGCCCGGGGGGATAGGGGCCCTCAACGCCGAGGTGTTCCTCACCACCGCCGACCTGGTGGCTTTCCTGGTCGCCCTCATCTGCTCTAGCGGTCTGGAGCCCGACTGCGCGAAGGGCCTGCGCGCTGAATGCCTGTCCAGCCCGTCGGGGGGCTTCGTCACCCTCGGCTACCAGAAAAGGCGGGCCCACGCTCGCACCGCCAAGGCGATGCGGGTGCGCGACGGCGGCCTCATGACCCCAGGTGGCCTGATCCGCCTGGCCACTCGCCTCACCGATCCCGCCCGCCAGGCGATCAGCACCGACGCGCTGTGGGTGGGAGTCGGCGATGGCGGCCTTCGGGCCTTTTTCGACACCGGCTACGAGATGACCCATCAGGTTCAGGTATGGGCGGGCCGTCACCGCCTCGCCGACCTGGTCGACCGCGACGGCCAGGGTGTGCGACTGGACCTGCGGCGGCTGCGCAAGACCGTGAAGTCCGCCGCCTACCTGCGCTCTGGCGGCGTGCTCGACGACTTCGCGACCGGACACACCAAGCAGGTCGCCGCCTCACGCTACGCCGACATCGACGCTCACGCCGAGCTGCACGACCAAGCCGTGGAAGCCGGCCTGCGCCAGGCGCTGGAAACGGCCTTGTCGCCTCCGGTGGTCGCCACTGGCGCCGGGACAGCGCTGCCCGTGCCGGGCGCGACCGCCCTACCGCTTAACTCCGCCCAGGCCCAGGCGGCCGCCACCGCCGCCCAGGACGTGTTCCTGGCCGCCTGCAGCGGCTTCTACGACTCCCCCTTTGCCCGCAGCCCCGGTGCCGCTTGCCCGGTGGCGGTCTGGGGGTGTCTGGAGTGCCCCAACGCCGTGTTCACCGAGCGCCACCTGCCGAGCCTCACCAGCTTCGCACGGTTCTTGGACGACCAGCGCGACGAGCTGGCCGGGCCGGAGTGGCGGGCCCGCTACGGCCTGGCCCACGACCGGCTCACCACCGGGGTGCTCCCCGCTTTCAGTCCCGACCAGCTCGGCCAGGCCGGCGCGCCGAGCGCCGCCGATGCTGCCTCGAGCCTGCCTGCCCGCCTGCTCGAGGCCCTCGCATGACCATCTTCTCCTTCCCAGCAGCCGAGCCCAGCGCCGTCGGCCCCCACCCGGGCGTCCCCGGCAGCACGGTCGATGACGACGCCCCCGTGCTTCCCGACAACCTGAGGGTCGGGGACCCTGGTCCGGGTCCCTGCTTCGGCGACGACATCTGGGACCTGCGCCAGTTCGTGCCCCGCACCGCCGGCTCGGCCCGGCTCGACTTCACCACCATCGCCGACCCTGGCCAGGCCCTCACCGCCAAGGAGTACCTGTACTCCCGGGTCCACCGGGGCATCGCCGCCAACCAGCTGTCCGGAGCCGCCCGTCCGATGAAGATCACCGGCCTGGCCGGGGAGTTCCGGGAGGTCCGGATGATCCTGTCCGAGCTCGCCGAGGTCGGTGCGCCACGACTGGCCGAGGTCACCGCCGAGCACCTGGAGGCCGTGCTCGCCCGGTGGAGGCGACGCCCGGAGACCGCGGCCGGCCTGGTCGGGGTGGTCAAGCACATCGCCGCTCACGGGGAGTTCCTGACCGACCGCCTGGCCATCGCGCCCTGGCCCGGTCGGCCCGCCAACCAAGTGGCCGGGCGACGGTCCTCCCCCGAGAACGCCACGCCCCGCATCCCCGAGCACATCACCGCCCCCCTGGTCAAGGCCGCGGTCTTCTACGTCGAGACCGCGAGCGCCGACATCCTCGCCACCCAAGCCGAGATCGCGGCGTTGGAAGCAGCCCGGGCCGGGACCTCTCTCGGACCCAACGGGGCCCGGGCGGCGTTGACAGCCTTTATCGACCGGCGTCGACGCGCCGGTCGGGGCCTGCCGGCCATCCCGCTTCCCGCCACCCGCCACCACCGCAGCGCAGCTGTGGTCGACGGGGTGGTCCAAGCCCCGAACGAGAGCCTCATCGGGCTCCTGGCCGGGGTTCACGGTACCTTCTACCACCGTGCCCTGATCGCTGCGGGCGGGGCCGAGCTCGGCTACGAGCAGGGTGGCCTGGACACCGTCATGTCAGCGTGGCCACCCACCGGGGGACCGTGGCGGGCCCGCTTGGACCGATGGTCCCTCAACGCCGAGCTCACCCACCTGCGGACCGCCTGTTGGATCGTCATCGCCTACCTGTCTGGGATGAGAGACGGCGAGGTCCGCCAGCTTGGCCGGGACTGCGCCCTAATCGAGCAGTGCGTCGACGGCCGGACCCGCCACAAGCTGCGGGGCCGGGTCTTCAAGGACCGGTGCCTTCACGGCGAGGAGGCCGACTGGGTCGTCTTGGAGATCGTCCATCGGGCCGTCGAGGTCCTTGTGGCCATCAACGACGATCCCACCTATCTGTTCGGCCATTCGCGAGGGGCCCGCTACGAGCTGCTCAGCAGCATGCCCGTGCGGCTCAACTGCTTCGCTGCCCACATTGGCGAGCTGTTCGACACCGAAGAGAAGCCCTTCCTTCCCGGGAAGGGCGACGGGGGGGACACCGGTTCGTGGACCTTCACCACCACCCAGTTCCGCCGGACCCTCGCCTGGCACATCGCCCATCAGCCCTTCGGCGTGGTCGCCGGTGCTCGCCAGTACAAGCACGCCCAGGTGGCGGTGTTCGAAGGCTACGCCGGCACCTCCGCTTCGGGTTTCGCGGCCGAGGTGGAGGCCGAGCAGGCAGTCGCCCAGCTGGACTACGTCGAAGAGCTCTACCGGGACTGGGCCCGGGGGGGATCCTCTGGTGGCGGGGCTGCGGGCATGGTCAACGCCGAGTTCGAGCGCATTCGCTCCGAGCTCGTCGAGCTCCCCGGCACCGTCGCCAGTCGAGCTCGGCTGCGGGCCATGCTCGACCACCTCGCCATCACACTGCACCCCGGCGTGCTCGGCGACTGCTTCTACCGGCCTGAGACCGCGTTGTGCGCCAAACGGGCCAAGCTGCCCGGCAGACCAGTACCGATGCTGGACACCTGCCTGTCGTGCTCGAACGCCCGCCGCTCGTCGGTGCACTTGCCGCGCCTACGTCAGGCCGCCGATCAGGCTCGCCAGATCATCGACGAGGCGGCCACTCGACCGACGCCGCCCTTGCAGCAGGTCGTGCTCAGCGGCCACCTCGACCGCCTCGACCGCCTCATCGGTCAGGTCACCGCCGATGACCACGAAGGATCTCAGCCGTGACCGCCGACGAGCGGATCAAGACGGCACTCGACAAGCTCCGCCAGGGGCGCCCGGAGCTGAGTGACGGGCATCTGACCGTCACCAACGTCTGCCTCGAAGCCGGTGTCTCCCGGGCCAGCTTCTATCGCTCGGCCCACGCCGGGGACATCCGCCAGGCCCTCACCGACCCGGGTGGTGCTCCCCGCCCAGAGACCGAGGAGCTGCGCGACCAGGCCCGGGCGCTGAGGAAGACCGAGAAGACGCTGCGCAGCCAGCACGCCGCCGAGGTTCGTGAGCTCCGATCCACAGTGCAGACCTACGCCAACCAGATCCAGTTCCTCGCCCTGCGTGTCGGGCATCTCGAAGACGACAACCGCCGCCTCCTGCATCGCCTGGATCACGCTGGCGACAACATCACCCCGCTGCCCGCCCGACCCTGAGGGGGACGAGCCGCAGCGCCGCCGCTGAGTCTCATGCTCCCCTGTGGGAACCGGGGCCGGTCTCACCACCGGCTCATAGCGGCCAGATGGCTGCCCGTTGCCCCCTCACTCGAGATCGCGCCCGTCCAAACCGCGGAGGCGCAGGGCCCATGCTCCCGCCCGAGGGTTGCGGCCGGGCCCTGCCCGGCGTGAGACAGCGCCTCTATGCTGCTGCCCACGACGATGAGACACGCTGAGGGGTGGACACCTGGATAGACCACATAACGATGC
>JBOGGR010000408.1:0-12088 GCA_050744025.1 Acidimicrobiales bacterium | reverse complement strand
TTCTACCAGCACTACGGCTTCATCGAGTCACCGATCGAGTCGATGACCTCGATGATGATGCTTCCGGCATGAACCTACCGCAGCCTGCGGCGGCCGTGGCAGGTCGTCAGACGCCTCGCGCCTGATGGGGGTGTGCCAAGCTCTCTGAGCTAGAGACCGAAGGTCAGCACGTCGTCGTAGTTGTATCCCATCTTCAGCTTGTTCTCGTCGACGACCACGTGCTCGTCGTCGGAGAACACGAGATCGGCGAAGAGGTTGAAGTGCCACTCGTCGGAGTTCCCGAGCGTGTCGTCATGCCAAGGCGTCCAGGCCATACGGAAGGTGCCACCCGGCTTGAGGTCGGACAGCGCCACGGGGTCGAGGACCGTGAGGCTGAAGGGGCCATTCGTGGTGTTGTTCTCGAACTTGCCCCAGCTGTCGCTGGCCCGGGCGACGAGATTGTCCGTCTTGTCGAGAAGCTGTAGATCCAGGATGCTCTCTTCCCGCTTGTCGTCGTCGGTGGTCTGGAAGGTGACGCTCACTTTGGCCAGCTTGGGATCGGCCATTGCTTTCCTTTCTGTTGCCGAGTGTGGAGATCGGGCTCAGGGATCCAGGCGGCCGAGGCTCATGGCCGGGCCTCGTACACGATGTGGAAGGGTGTCTCTGAGGCCCGGCGGAGCCGGGTGAACCCGGCTTCGGTCACGATCTCCCGGATGCGAGCCTCACCGGCCTGGGCCCCGAGAGCCAGCCCGACGTCCTGGGACAGTGACGACGGCGTGCAGAGCAAGGTGGAGAAGGCGTAGTACGCCCTGCCGACAGGGTTGAAGTTGTCCTCGACGTGGTCGCCGGCGGCGGGCTCGACGATCATCCAGGTCCCGTCGGGCGCCAGCGACTGGCGGACGTGGCGGGCGGCGCCGACTGGGTCCCCCATGTCGTGCAGACAGTCGAACATCGTCACGAGGGCGTAGTCTCGCCCCGGGAAGGCCCCCGCCAGCGCCACCTGGAACCGGACCCAGCGGTCGACTCCGGCGGAGGAGGCCCGCCCTCGTGCGATGGCGATGGAGCCTTCGTAGTAGTCGTAGCCCACGAAGGTCGAGGTGGGGAAGGCTTGGCCCATCAGCACCGTCGATGCCCCGTGGCCGCAACCTACGTCGGCTACGAGGGCACCCCGCTCCAGCTTGGCCACCACGCCGTCCAGAGCGGGCAGCCAGTCGTGCACCAGATGGGCGTTGTAGCTGGGACGGAAGAACCGCTCGCATCCCTCATGGACGTCGTCCACGTGGTCGTGCCAGCCGATGCCCGCTCCGGTCCTGGCCGCCTCGGTCACCCTCGGCGAGTCGGTCACCGAGCCGAGAGCGATCTGGAAGATGCCGGGCAGGTAGGCCGGGCTGGACTCGTCGGTCAAGGCCACCGCCTGCTCGGGGGGCAACCAGTAGCGGCCGCTGTCGGGGTCGTAGTCGACGAAACCCCCGGCCGCCTGGGCGCACAACCACTCTCGCACGTAACGCTCGCTGACGCCGGCCTTCAGGGCCACATCGGAGGACGACAGTGGGCCGGCACCGGCCAGCGCTCGGTACAGGCCCAACCTGTCACCCATCACCACGAGGGCGGTGTTGAGGGTGGCGCCCACCTCATCGACCGCCCGGAACACGAAGCTCATCAGCTTCGCGTGATCCACCGCCGCCGGCTCATGGATGGTCGTCATGGGATGGTCTCCTTCTCGTTTCCGGGGCCTCTTTCCTTGAGGTGACTGTGACAAGGCGCCGGGACCGGCGCATCGGCCGAGGGGTCGGAATCTTGGGGGCCGGTGGTCGGAAAAGCGGGCGGGGTAGTCCTGGCCGGCCGAGGTAGCATTGCAGGCGTGAGAGGCCAGGGGGAGGGGCCGACCACCGGCCGGGACCTGCTCCTCGACAGGGACGTGGCGCTCGCGACCATCGACGGTCTGTTGGAGGACGCCACAGATGGACGAGGGGGCCTGCTGCTTATAGAAGGCGCCCCCGGAATCGGCAAGAGCTCACTGGTGCGAGCCGCCTGCAGGCGGGCCCGGGGCGCCGGCCTGCAGGTGTACGCCGCCCAGGGAAGCGAGCTGGAGCGGGGACATGGGTTCGGGGTGGTGCGCCAGCTCTTCGAGCCCTTGGTGGCCGCCATGGCAAACGGTGACCGCCATCGCCTCGCCACGGGCGCCACCAGGCTGGCTCTGCCGGTCTTGGAGCCGAGTCCTGGGCCGGCCGCCACGACACCCTTCGCCGCCCTCCACGGGCTCCACTGGCTGGTGGCCGACCTGGCCGACGACGCACCCGTGCTGCTCGCGGTGGACGACGCCCACTGGGTCGACACGCCATCGCTCGAGTGGCTGGCCTACCTGCAGCACCGCCTGGACGGCCTCTGTACGGCTGTCGTGGTGGCGACGCGGGTTGCGCCCGTGGACAGCTTCGAGGGACGCCCCGCCCGCCTTCTCTCCCGGGCAGCCACCGCCATCGTCCGTCCTTTGCCCCTCAGCGTCGAAGCGGTAGCCGCCTTGGCCGAGGTCATCCTCGGGACCGAGCCTGACCCTGCGTTCGCCTCGGGCTGCCACCTCGCCACAGCGGGGAACCCCTTTGCGGTTCGGGAGGTGCTCCGCGAGCTGGCCGTCGCCGGCATCGCCCCGACCGCTTCGGCCGGCGCCTGCCTCACGACCAGGGCCCCACCGGCGGTAGCCCGCGACCTCCTGGTTCGCCTGGCCCCGCTGGGTTCCCCCGCTACAGAGCTGGCTCGGGCCTTGGCGATGCTACGGCCCTCCGCTGAGCTGCGCCTTGTCGCCGACCTCGCCAGGCTCCCACCCCAGGTGGCCTCAGGAGCGGCCGACGGGTTGGTCGCCGCCGGGGTCCTCCTGTCCGGTCGACCTCTCCGTTTCGCCCATCCCCTGCTCAGGGCGGCCGTGGAGGAGGAGATGCCCGACGGCGTCCGGTCCCGGCTGCACGAGCGAGCCGCCGCCCTCTTGGCCGCCGAGGACGCTGACGTCGAGGCGGTCGCAGCCCATCTCATGGCAGTGGAACCGGCCGGAGCCGCGGAGGTCGTTTCCCGCCTCCGGGCTGCCGCCGGCGCGGCCCTCGGCCGGGGCGCCCCCGCGGAGGCCACCGGGTACCTGCGCCGGGCCCTGGACGAGCCTCCGTCCACCGACCTGGCCCCGGTCGTGCTGAGCGAGCTGGGCCGAGCCGAGCTCATCGCTCGCCACCCTGCGGCCCCTGGGCACCTCTCCGACGCTCTGTCCCGGACCACGGACCCCATCGCCCGGGCCATGCTCATCCGGGACCTGGCCGACGCTAGCTACTACCAGGGCGAGCTCCAACGCGGAACCGCCCTCCTGCGAAGTGGCCTTCGAGATCTGGGGAACCGCGATCCCGAGATGACCCTGAGGCTGGAGACCCTGCTGCTCGGCGTGGCGATCACCGACCTGCCCGAGCCGAAGACATGTGGTGAGCTCGAACGCCTACGTCGCCTGGCCGACACCAGATCCCCGGCCGCCCGAGGCCTCCAGCTCACGCTGGCCATGGCCCTTGCCCTCCAGGGCGCCGAGAGCGTCGAGGGGGTGATCACCCTGGTGGACCGGGGGCTGGACGGGGGTCGGTTCCTCGCCGCCGAGACCTGTGAGTCGATCTCCATCACGCATGCCACGTATGCCCTTATCTTCGTGGACAACCTCGACCGCGCCTGCCGGGTGGCCGACGAGGTGTTGGCCGACGCCCAGGGACGAGGGTCCGTGCTCGGCTTCGTGACCGGAGCCGCCCACCGCGGCCTGGCTCACCTACGCGCTGGAAGGCTGGCTGCTGCGGAGGCCGACCTGGAGGCCGCTCTGGAGCTGGCCGACCAGTGCCACATGCAGTTCACCCTCCCCTTCATCACCTCGTACTTGGCTACCACGTTGCTGGACCAGGGGCGCCTCGCTGAAGCGGTTGCGACCGTGGATCGCCTGGTGCTGGACCCGGAGGCCGCCATGGCCGCCGCGGCGGCGGTCTACCTCCATGCCCGGGCCAGTGTCCGCGTCGCCGAGGGACGCCTACCTGAGGCCATGGCCGACTTCCGCAGCTGCGGAGAGCTGTGCCGGGCCACGGCCATCCGGAGCCCCACTGCCGTGGCCTGGCGCTCGCCCTTGGCCATGCTGGTGGCGCGCCAGGACCCAGAGGAGGCCTGGCAACTGGTTAGCGCCGAGCTGGAGGACGCATACCGGACGGGCGTGTCCAGCGGTATCGGCGTGGCCCTCCGGGCCGCCGGTTCGCTGGCCGGCGGAGACGAGGGTCTCGAGCTGCTCCGGCAGGCGGTCGATGTCCTCGCCGGCTCGCCGGCCACTCTCGATCTGGCGCGGGCACACCTCGACCTTGGGGCCATGCTCGCTCGCACGGGGAACCGTCTGGAGGCCAGGAAGATCCTGCGGGTCGCCGGGGACCTGGCGTACCGCTGCGGCGCCGAGGCCGTGGTCGCCCAGGTGCGAACCGAGGCTCTGGCGGCCGGCGCCCGCCCCCGGCGGCTGGCAGTGACGGGCGTAGAAGCTCTCACCCCCAGTGAGCTGCGCGTCGTCCAATTGGCCAGCCAAGGACTGGCCAACCGGGAGATCGCCCAGTCGCTCTTCATCACCGCCAAGACGGTCAAGGACCATCTCGGCAGCGCCTATCGCAAGCTTGGCATCTCGTCCCGGACGGAGCTGGCGCGGAGCCTCTACGACAACGGGGTCAGTCTGCCTGCGAGATGAGCGAGGCGCGTCGCGGGCCCAAGTTCCTCCTACGCCCCTCGGGCCGACGTCGAAGACGACCCCGTGGTCAGGCGAAGGCGGGGACTGCCAGCCAGGGAGTCCCGCCAGCCGCCGGCGCCGTGGTGGTGGCCCGCCCTCCCATCGCGAGGCGGTTGGCCGAGGCGGGAGCGGGCCGGAGCGGCTCGCCGAGGCGTCCCCGCCATATCCAGCCTCAACCGCAGCCGAGGGCGGCACAGACGCCGTCGTCGAGGTCGACCAGCGAGGCGAGCACCACGTCGGCCGCCCCGAACCCGTCGGTGCCGGCCACGGCCGGGTCGGGGACGGCGAGGCAGCGCATGCCGGCGGCCCGGGCCGCCCGCACCCCGGCCAGGGAGTCCTCCACGGCCAGGCACCGGCCCGGGTCGGCTCCGAGCTTGCGGGCCGTGCCGAGGTAGACGGCGGGGTCGGGCTTGCCGGCCGCCTCGTCGTCGGCGGAGTGCACCACCTCGAAGCGGCCCCGGAGGTGGAGGGCCTCGAGCACGGCGTCGATCAGGGCGTAGGAGGAGGACGACGCCAGGGCCAGGCGCAGCCCGCGGCCGCCGAAGAGGTCGAGGGCGGCACCGACGCCGGGCAGCGGCGTGCCGCGATCGCGCACCAGGGCGATGACCCTGGCGACGACGGCCCCGGCCACCTCCTCGCGGCCGGGGCCGGTCCAGGGGTGCTCGGCATGGCGCCGGGCGACGACCTCGTCCACCCGCATCCCCATGGTCTCCCGGCAGTCCTCCCGCGAGAGGGCCAGGCCGAGGGCGCCGAACACCTCGATCTCGGCGTCCTGCCACAGCGGCTCCGAGTCGAGCAGCACCCCGTCCATGTCGAACACCACGGCCACCAGGTCCGCCACCGCGTCCACGGCCGCCAGTCTGGCCGCCCGCCCCCTCGGTCCCGGCCGCTCGGCCCGGGCCGCCCCCTCCGCGGCGGCCGCCCTCCGCCCGGACCGCCGGAGCCGGGTACCGTGGGCCCCTGGCCGATCTGCTCCTCCAGGACTACGTCGACGCCAACCGGGACCGCATCGTGGCCGAGCTGCTCGACTGGCTGCGGATCCCCAGCATCTCCGCCCAGCCCGCCCATGCCCCCGACGTGCGGCGGTCCGCCGAGTGGGTGGCCCGGGCCATGCGCGCAGCCGGGCTGGAGGGGGTGGCGATCCTGGAGACCGCCGGCGCCCCCGCCGTCTACGGCGAGTGGTGCCACGCCGGGCCGCCAGCCCCCACCGTCCTCGTCTACGGCCACCACGACGTCCAGCCGGTCGATCCCCTCCCCGAGTGGACGTCCCCGCCCTTCGAGCCGGTCATCGTGGACGGCGAGTGCCTGGCCCGCGGCGCCATCGACGACAAGGGCCAGGTCCTCTACGAGATCGAGGCAGCCCGGGGATGGCTCGCCACCCGGGGGCGCCTGCCTGTCAACCTGAAGCTCCTGGTCGAGGGGGAGGAGGAGTCCGGCAGCCCCAACTTCGAGGCCCTGCTCCGGGCCGAGTCGGGCCGGCTCTCCTGCAACGTCGTGGTGGTGTCCGACACGGGCATGTGGGCCAGGGACGTCCCGTCGATGTGTGTCGGCATGCGGGGCCTGGTGGCATGCGACGTGACCGTGCGGACCGGGAGGATCGACCTGCACTCCGGGTCGTTCGGGGGAGCCGTCCCCAACCCGGCCCACCTGATAGCCGACCTCGTGGCCGCCCTCCACGACCGGGACGGGCGGGTGGCCGTCCCCGAGTTCTACGACCGGGTCCGGCCCCTCTCCCCGGCCGAGCAGGCCGCCATCGCCGCGCTCCCCTTCGACGAGGAGGCGTGGAGGGCCACCGCCGGGGTCGGAGCCCTTTCCGGCGAGGCCGGCCACAGCACCCTGGAGCGGGTCTGGACCCGCCCCACGTGCGACGTGGTCGGCATCACCGTCGGCTACGGCGGGGCCGGGACCAAGACCATCGTGCCCGCCCACGGCAACGTCAAGGTCACCTTCCGGCTCGTGCCCGACCAGGACCCCGAGGAGGTGGAGGCCGCCTTCAGGGCCTGGGTGCCGAGCCGGCTCCCCGAGGGCGTCGAGGTCGAGGTCACCTGCCACGGCGGGGTGGCCCCGGCCCTCACCCCCCTCGACCACCCGGGCGTGGGAGCCCTGTCCCGGGCCATCGAGGCGGTCTGGGGCACCCCGCCGCTGCTCACCCGGGAGGGCGGCAGCGGCCCCGAGGAGACCCTGGGCCGGGTCCTCGACGCGCCCGTCCTCTACCTCGGGGTGGGGCTGCCGGACGACCGGATCCACGCTCCCAACGAGCGCATGGTGATGGAGCAGTTCTGGCGGGGGCTGCTCGCCGCCGGCCAGCTGTGGGAGGAGATGGGGGCCATGGGCGCGCCGGGCGAGGGTGGGCAAGGGCCGGGGGCGGAGTGAAGGCTGTTTCCAGGAGCACTGCGGAGTCTCCGATGAAGGGGGCCCACGAGTGGCTCAGCTTCGAGGACCCCGGGGAGGATCGCACCTGGGTCTTCGACGTCACGTTCCTGCTCAGCCGCTGGTCCTGCCTGTACGGCCGGGGGTGCCAAGGGGTGCTCACCGGGCCGGCCGCCGGGCTGGCGCAGGGATGCTGCTCCTACGGCGCCCACCTCACCGGGCCGGCCGACGTCGAGCGGGTCGAGGCGGCCGCGGCCAGCCTCGGGGCCGAGGTGTGGCAGCACCGGCGCCGGGGCCGGCACGGCGTCACCAAGCGGACTCCGTCCGGCGAGGTCGTCACCAGGATGGCTGAGGGCGCGTGCATCTTCCTCAACCGCCCGGGCTTCCCCGCCGGCCCCGGATGCGCCCTGCACCTGGCCGCCCTGGAGCGGGGTCAGGCCCCCATGGCCCTCAAGCCCGACGTCTGCTGGCAGCTCCCGCTGCGCCGGGAGGACGACGTCGGCCGTGGCGGGCACGTGACCTCCACCGTGGGAGAATGGGGCCGGCGCCACTGGGGCGCCGGCGGCGCCGAGTTCGCCTGGTGGTGCACCGAGGCCCCGGAGGCCTTCCGGGGCGCCCAGCCGGTCTACCGGGCGATGCGTGACGAGCTGGTGGCCATGGTCGGCGAGGGGCCGTACAGGACGGTTCGGGCATACCTCGACCGCAGGGAGCGGGGCGCCTGCTCCCCCCTCCCCCACCCGGCCCGGCGGCGGCGCTGACCAGGCGGGCGGCTCGCCGTCGGGACCTGGCCCGCCGTCCCCTCAGGGGACCGAGCGGGCCTCTCCCTGGTCCTCCTCGTCGGCTCCTTGGTCTTCCTCGTAGCGGCACCAGGAGGCGTGGTCGTCCTCGGGATCGGCGCCGCACTCCGGGCAGCGCTCGACCGTGACCTCGGCAGCCCGTTTGAGGCTCCGGGCCTCCTCGAAGCGCCGATGACGTCCCTTCTTCACGAGCCGCTCCCAGGTTGTGCTGACACTCACCGGACGCGGACAGTGTAGTCCTCGGCTCCCGGTGGTCCGCTTCCCTCACGGGCCCGGGCCGGGCCGAGATAGGGTCGAGGCATGGCCGACGACCTGGACGTCACCGCCATGATCGAGCGCTTCCGGCAGCGGGCCCGGGCCGTGCGGGACCGCGGCCTTCCCCCGGTCGAGGGGCCCGAGCGTCGCCGGCTCATGGCCCAGGCCCAGCAGGACTACCAGGACTTCGCCATGCTGGGCGACGCCGAGGGCGCCCTGGTCGGCGGCATCCTCACCCTCAGGGTCGACCTCCGCCCCCAGGAGCCCCCTCAGGGTTGACCGGGCCGCCGGCGCCGCCGGCGCGTCCCGACCCCCGCTTCGCCTCCGCTGCGTCCCCGGTCCCCGGCTGCGACACCCCCCGGTCCCCGGCTGCGACCCCCCGGTCCCCGGCTGCCGGCCCCCGGTCCCCGGCTGCCGGCCCCCCGGGCCCCGGCCGGGTCGCCAGCCCGATGCCGGCTCGGTCAGGCTCCCACCTCGGCCAGGACCTTGGCCGCGTGGCCGTCGGCCCGGACGTGGTACCAGGCCCTGGCGATCCGGCCCCCCTCGTCCACGAGGAACGTGGACCGTATGACCCCGGTCGTGGTCCGGCCGTACAGGGTCTTCTCGCCCCAGGCCCCGTAGCGTTCCATCGCGCCGTGGCGCGGGTCGGACAGGAGCCGCAGCCCCAGGCCGTACTTGGCACGGAAGGCGAGATGGCTGGCCGGCGGGTCCGGGGAGATGCCGAGGACCGGGACCCCGGCCCTGTCGAAGGCGGCCAGGTTGTCGTTGAACTGGCAGGCCTCCTTGGTGCAGCCGGGCGTGTCGTCCTGCGGGTAGAAGTAGAGCACGACCCTCTGGCCGGCGTAGTCCCGGAGGGACACCTCGGCGCCGTCCTGGTCGACCAGCGTGAACGCGGGGGCTCTGGCCCCAGGCTCGAGCTTGGCCATGGTCTCCTCCTCCTCGCTCCCGCTCCGTCGCTTCCGACCGCTTTCGCCCGCACCCTAGATCACCGGTGGGGCGCGCCTTCGGCCCGAGGTTAGGTCGCACTGATAGCAGTTTGTGCTGTCCTACGACCAAAAGTGCTATCACCTCGCCCCCGGGGCGGCCTCGACACCTGCCGATCGTGGGGTGTCTAGCCTGACCGGCCGTGCCCGCCCGTCTCTCCGCCGCCCAGGCCCGGCGCATGGCGCTGGCCGCCCAGGGCTTCACCGACCCGGCCCCGACCGCCCCCGTGGGTCGCCGCCACCTCGGCCGGGTGCTCGGCCGCGTCGGCCTGGTCCAGATCGACTCGGTCAACGTCCTGGTCCGCTCCCACTACCTCCCCGCCTTCTCCCGGCTCGGCCCCTACCCGGTCGCCCTGCTCGACGCGGAGGCGTACCGGCGCCGCACCCTCTTCGAGTGCTGGGGCCACGAGGCCTCGCTGGCACCCGTCTCGCTCTACCCGTGCCTGAGGTGGCGCATGGAGCGGGGCCATGCCTGGGGCGGACCCCGCCGCCTGGCCGCCGAGCGCCCCGGCTACCTGGACGATGTGATGGCCGAGGTCGCCTCCCGGGGGCCAATCACGGCAGCCCAGCTGAGCGACCCGGGAGCCGGCCGGGGGCCCTGGTGGGGGTGGAGCGACGGGAAGGAGGCGCTGGAGTGGCTGCTCTGGTCCGGGCAGGTGGCCGTGGCCGGCCGCCACAACTTCCAGCGGTCGTACGACCTGCCCGAGCGGGTCATCCCCCCGGAGGTCCTGGCCGCCCCGGCGATAGCGGAGGACGAGGCCCACCGCCGGCTCCTCGTGAAGGCGGCCGCCGCCCTCGGGGTGGGCACGGCCGAGGACCTGATCGACTACTTCCGGCTCCGGGGCGCCGACGCCCGGCCCCGGCTGGCCGAGCTGGTGGAGGCGGGGGAGCTGGAGCCGGTCGAGGTCGACGGCTGGGGCCGGCCGGCCTACCGGCACCCTGCGGCCCGCTTGCCCCGCAGGGTGGAGGCGTCAGCCCTCCTGTCCCCCTTCGACTCGCTCATCTGGGGCCGCGCCCGCACCGAGCGGATGTGGGGATTCCGCTACCGGCTCGAGATCTACGTGCCGGCTCCCAAGCGGATCTACGGCTATTACGTCCTCCCCTTCCTCCTTGGGGAGAGCCTCGCAGCCAGGGTCGACGTCAAGGCCGACCGGGCCCGCTCGACCCTGTTGGTGCGGGGAGCCTTCCTGGAGCCGGCCCCGCCCCCACCGGCCGGGCGGGGGCCGAGGCCGGCCGGGCACGGGGGCCACAATGGTCGGGGGCCCCACGGGGGACAGGGGGGCCAGGGGGGCTACGGGGCGCAGGGGGCGCGAGGGGCGCGAGCCGTGGCCGGCCCGCTGTCCCATGAGCTGGTCCGCATGGCCGAGTGGCTCGGCCTCGAGCAGGTCGAGGTGGCCGACCGGGGCGACCTGGCCCCGGCCCTGGCCCGCAGCCTCTGAGCGGAGGGCGCCGGCCCTGGCCCACAGCCTCTGAGCGGAGGGCGCCTCGGCCCTGGCCCGCAGCCTCGGAGGGCCTCAGCCCTGGCCCGCGGCCTCGGAGGACCTCAGCCCTGGCCCGGGCCGGGCCGCCCTTCCCGGGCGCGGCGCGGTCGCGGCCAGGGTGCTCAGGTGGCGGTCAAGGGGCCGCCGGGAGCGCTCCTCCAGCGCCAGGCCCCCCCCGTCCCCGAGAGCCAGGGCGGCGTCCCCGGCCATGAGACGCCGCAACGGCGCCCCCAGCACCGAGGTCCGCCACCCGTTGGCCAGGCGGCAGTCGGGATCGCCACGCAGGAGGGCGTGGATGTCGGCCCGCGTGGCGAGCATGGTGGCATCTATGCGCAGCTCCGCCGCCCGTTGCCCCACCCACGCCGCCGCCAGGGCGGCCGCCGGCCGCAGCCGGCGGTCCAGGTCGTCGGCCACCGGCAGGCACAGGTCCCGATCGGACAGCCCGAGCCCCTCCTCGATCGCCGCAAGGATCTCGACCACCACGGCAGGCCGGAGATGACGGCCGTCCAGGCCGCGGACCTGGACCAGCTCCTCGGGGCTGCGGGGCGGCCGGTGGGCCACCGAGATCAGGGACAGGTCGGGCAGGACGAACCTGGGGGGCCGGTCCAGCGCCTCGGCTCGCCGCTCGCGCCAGGCAGCCACCGTCTGGGCCACGGCCCGGGAGCGCCCGCGCAGGGCCCGTCCCTCCCGCAGCCGCCACCACGCCTGCTCCGGCGGTCCGGGCTGGCGGGGGCGTCGCAGCAGCAGGTCGCACTCGATCTCGCTCCAGGCCAGACGGCCCAAGGCGACGAGCTCGTCGGAGAGGACCCGGTGGAGGTCGAGGAGGTGGACGACGTCAGCAGCCGCGTAGTCCTGCTGGGCCGGGGTCAGGGGCCGGCGGGTCCAGTCGGTGAGGCGGTCCCCCTTGGGGAGGGGACGACCCAGCAGCCGCTCCACCAGGGTGGCGAGGGAGGGACCCGACAGGCCGATGAACCCGGCGGCCACCTGGGTGTCGAACAAGCGGGACGGAACCGTCCCGCACGCCCGCTCCAGCACCTCGAGGTCCTGCTCAGCGGCATGGGCCACGGCGAGGCCCGGCCCGTCCAGCACCTTGGCCAGCGGCTGCAGGTCGAGGTCGAGCGGGTCGACCAGCGCCAGGCCGCCGTCCCAGGCCACCTGGACGAGAGCCAGGTGGGGGTAGTACGAGCGCTCCCGGTGGAACTCCGTGTCCAGCGCGTACGCCGGGGCCTCGAGGAGCTCGGCGACCAGCCTCTCCAGGTCGGCCTGGCCCTCGACGAAGCGATGCTCACTCACCGAGCGGTCAACCCCAGCCCCTCCCCCTCGTCGCGCTCCGTCCGGCGTCCCTCGCTCAGGCAGGCCTTGCTCGGCCGCGCCGCCCTGCCCGGCCGCGCCCCGCCTGGCCACGGCGCCCCGCCTGGCCACGGCGCCCCGCCTGGCCACGGCCCTGAACATCGGATC
>JBOGGR010000407.1:0-11798 GCA_050744025.1 Acidimicrobiales bacterium | reverse complement strand
ACCGAGATCCCCGGCCCCCGGTCCCGGGACCTGGAGGCCCGGAGGCGGGCGGCCCTGCCGGCCGGGATGGGCACCACCACGCCGGTCTTCGCGGCCCGGGCCTCCGGGGCCGTCATCGAGGACGTGGACGGCAACCGGCTGATCGACTTCGGGGCAGGGATCGCCGTCGCCAACGTCGGCCACGCGGACCCCGTCGTGAGCTCTGCCATCGCCGAGCAGGCGGCGCGGTTCGTCCACACCTGCGCCATGGTCACGCCGTACGAGGGCTACGTCGCCGTGTGCGAGGAGCTCAACCGCCTGACGCCCGGGGACCACGCCAAGCGCTCGCTCCTCGTCAGCTCCGGGGCCGAAGCCGTCGAGAACGCCGTGAAGATCGCCCGGGCCCACACGGGGCGGCCGGCCGTGGTCGTGTTCGACCACGCGTTCCACGGCCGCACCCTGCTGACCATGACCCTCACGGCCAAGGCAGACCCCTACCGGCGGGGGTTCGGGCCGATGGCGCCCGAGGTCTACAGGATGCCCATGGCCTACCCGTACCGGTGGCCGACCGGGCCGGAGCGCTGCGCCGAGGAGGCCGCCGAGCAGGTGCTCACCGCTATCTCGACCCAGGTCGGGGCCGACCAGGTCGCCTGCGTGGTGGTGGAGCCCATCCAGGGAGAGGGCGGCTTCGTGGTGCCGGCCCCGGGGTTCCTTCCCCGCCTGGCCGAGCTCTGCCGCTCCGAGGGGATCCTCCTCGTCGCCGACGAGATCCAGACCGGGTTCGGACGGACCGGCGCCTGGTTCGCCTGCGAGCACGAGGCCGTGGTCCCCGACCTGGTGACGACGGCCAAGGGAATCGCCGCCGGGATGCCCCTCGCGGGGGTGACCGGCCGGGCCGAGGTGATGGATTCCGTGCACCCGGGCGGGCTGGGCGGGACCTACGGGGGCAACCCCGTGGCCTGCGCAGCCGCCCTCGCCTCCATCTCGCGCATCGAGGAGCTGGGCCTGGTCCGAAGGGCTGCCCACATCGGGGAGGTCGCCCTCGGCCGGCTGCGGGACCTTGCCCGGTCGGTGCCGGCCATCGGCGACGTCC
This sequence comes from Acidimicrobiales bacterium, assembly GCA_050744025.1. GTDB lineage: Bacteria > Actinomycetota > Acidimicrobiia > Acidimicrobiales > JAJPHD01 > JBOGGR01. The sequence goes on along the minus strand of JBOGGR010000407.1, from coordinate 10,726 downwards.
GGGGCCGGGGGGCGATGGTGGCGGTAGAGCTGGTGACCGACCGGGGGACCAAGGAGCCGGATCCGGGGATCGTGAAGCGGGTCCTCTCCACGTGCCACCGGGAGGGCCTCGTCCTCTTGAAGGCCGGCACGTTCGACAACGTCATCCGCCTGCTCCCCCCGCTCGTGATCAGCGACGACCTGCTGGAGGAGGGGCTCACCATCCTCGAGAAGTCCCTGACCGCAGCCGTCTGAGGCCGGGTTGGCGGCCCTGGCCCGGCGGCTCCGAGAGGACGGCCGGGTCGCAGTCGCTCGGCGGGCGCTCCCGCGGCTCGTGCTGCTGTGGCTGGCCGGCCTCGACCTCCGTGTCACCCTGCTGGCGCTCCCACCCCTCCTGCCCGTCGTCACCCGTCAGCTCGGGCTCGACCAGACCGCCGTCGGGGCCATCACCAATCTCCCAGTGCTCCTGCTCGGGGTGGCGGCCACCCTGGGCGCGGTCGTCATCGCCCGGGTGGGAGCCCCGCGGGCGGTGGTCCTCGGGTTGGCGGTCGCCGCCGCAGCAGGCGCCCTGCGGGGGGTCGGCTCCTCCGTGGAAGTGCTGTTCGGCCTGACGTTCGTGATGGGCCTCGGCGTCGCCGTCGTCCAGCCGGCCATGCCCACCCTGGTCCGGGAGTGGCTGCCGGGCTCGATCGGGACGGGCACCGCCCTGTACGGCAACGGGCTCCTGGTGGGCGAGGCCCTGAGCGCCTCCCTCACCCTGCCGCTCGTCCTCCCCGCCACCGGGTCCTGGCCGGCCAGCCTGGCCGTCTGGTCGGCTCCGGTGGCCGTCACCGCGGTGATGGCCGCCGTCATGGCCCGAACGGGACCACCCGGTCTCGGTGCCGGCCCGGCGCCGCCAGCCCCCCCGGCGCCGCCAGCCGCCCCGGTCGTCCCCCCAGCCGCGCCGGGCACCCCGCCCGCGCCTGGCCCTGCCTCCCGGCGCCGCTCCTGGCCGGACTGGTCCGACCCCCGCACCTGGGAGCTCGGGATCCTCCAGGGCGGGATCTCGGTCGTGTACTTCGCCACCAACACGTTCCTGCCCGGCTACCTCCACGTGATCGGCAGCCCGGGGCTGGTCGGGGCCACCCTCGCCGCCCTCAACGTCAGCCAGCTCCCCGCCTCGCTCCTCCTCCTCCTCGTCGCCCGCCGCCTGGTCGGGCGGCGCTGGCCGCTCGTCACCCTAGGGCTGCTCCTGCTGGCCGGTGCGGCCACCCTGCCCTTCACCCCGGCCCCCCTCCTCCTCGCCCCGGTGATCGTGATCGGCTTCACCACATCGATGCTGCTCCTCCTCACCTTCGCCCTCCCCGCCCTGTGGGGATCGGCCGACGAGGTCCCCCGCCTCTCGGCCGGGATGTTCACCGTCGGCTACACGCTGGCCTTCGCCCTGCCCCTCCTGGGCGGGGTGGCCTCCGATCTGACCGGGTCGGCTCGGGCCACGCTCTTCCCGGCCCTTCTCGGCGCGGTGCTGGTCACCGCCACCGCCGCCCGCCTCCGGCACCGTGACGCCGCGCCCGGATGATCCTGAGCCGGCCCTCCAAGCGGGGGAGAGAGCTCGCGGACCCGGCCCTCGCGGACCCGGCCCTCCGGCCTCCGGGCCAGCCGGCGCTACGGCTCGGCCCTGCCCCCGAGGTGCCGGGCCAGGAACGCCTCGGCGGCGGCGTAGAACCGCAGCCGGTTCTCGGGCTTGGCGAAGCCGTGGCCCTCGTCGGGGAACACCATGTACTCGTGGTCCACCCCGGCAGCGGCCAGGGCGGCGACGACCTGCTCGGACTCGGCCTGCTTTACCCTGGGGTCGTTGGCACCCTGGGCGATCAGCAGGGGGATGCGGATGTCGGCAGCCCTCGACAGTGGCGAGCGGGACCAGAGGAACGCCTCCTCGGCCGCCGGATCCCCCACCCGCCGGTGGAACTGGGCCACGAGCGGAGCCCAGTAGGGAGGGATGGTCTCTATCAGCGTCTTCAGGTTGGACGGTCCCACCACGTCGACGGCGCAGCGGAAGACATCGGGCGTGAAAGCCGCCCCCACCAGGGCGGCGTAACCCCCGTAGGAGCCGCCGTAGATCCCCACCCGCTCGGGGTCGGCCCACCCCTGCCCGACGACCCACGCCAGCGCGTCCAGCAGGTCGGTGTGCATCTTGGCCCCCCACTCCCGGTCCCCGGCGTTGACGAAGGCCTTCCCGTACCCGGTCGACCCCCGAAAGTTGACCTGCACGCACAGGTAGCCGCGGTTGGCCAGCCACTGGGCCTCCGGATCGAAGCCCCAGGCGTCCCGGCTCCACGGGCCGCCGTGGACGAGGAGCACCGTGGGCAGGCCTGCCCTGCCGAGGTCGGGGTCGGGCGGGAAGCTGGCGTAGCCGTGGAGGACGAGGCCGTCCCTGGCCGGGCAGCGGAACGGCTCCATCTCGGCCAGTCGGTGCTCCGACAGCGCCGGCTGGTGCTCGAACAGGAGGCGGCCGGCCTGCGACGCCCGGTCGTAGGCGAAGTAGGGGATGGGGCCGGCGTCGTTGGTGAAGGCCACGAGCCACCGCTTGTCGGCATCGTCCTCGCTGACGAACACCGGGTCCCCGGGGTGCAGGGCCCGGACGGCCTCCAGGTCGCCCTCCACCGCCGGCTCGATGGCCCGGTACTGGCTGCGGTCCTTGACCCAGGTGACGATCCTCGGCTCGCGGGTCTCGGGGTCGAGCTCCACCCCGCTCACGTCCGCCTCGGGATCCTCGGCCAGCACCTCGACGCCGCCGCTCGCCAGGTCGAGGCGGACCAGGCGGCCGGTGTCGGCCCCCACCGAGCTGATCGCCAGCAGGGATCGCCCGTCCCTGCTGAAGGCCAGGGGGGCGCTGGTGAGGGCGTCGTCGGCGCTCACCTCGGCGACCGGGCGCCACCCGCCGGCCCCGCTCGCCCCGCCGGCCCCGCTCGCCCCGCCGGCGTCCCCGTCCCTCGCCATGAGCACGAAACCACCGTCTGCCTGGGGAGCAAGGGCGGCCCGCACCACCAGGTCGGCGTCGGCCACCCATCCCACCACTCCCGGGTTGTCGAGCACCTTCGTGAGGGCACCGGTCGGGAGGTCGAGGTGGTACACGTCGTGGAGCTGGGGGTTGTCCCTGTTCAGGCCGAGGAGGATGTCGTCGGGAAAGCGCCTGTCCAGGGCCACGATCTGGGCAGCCACGGCCTCGAACGGCGTCAGGTCCCGCGTCGCCCGGGCGATGGCCCCCGGCTCGATCCGCATCCCGGCCAGGCCGGCGAAGGCGTGAGGGTCGTCCAGGCCCAGCGCGGTCAGGTCGACGTCGTGGACCCGCCAGTTCTCGTCGCCGCCGCGGTCCTGGAGGTACAGGACATGGCGATTGTCGTGGGCCCACAGGAACGTGCGGATGCCCCGGTCCCGGTCGTCGGTGACGGCGACGGCCTCGCCCAGCGTCGACCGCCCCTCCCGGAGAGGGCCGACCCAGACGTTGAGCACGCCGTCCAGGGGAGCGAGCCAGGCCAGGCGGGTGCCGTCCGGGGACAGGCGGGGGCTCGTGCGCTCCGGGTTCCCGAAGAGCACGGACCGGGGGATCAGGTCGACCATCCCCCTTGCCTAGCAGGTCGGCCCGCAGGGCCCGGACGGGTCCGGGAGGCCTCGGCGCAAAGAGATGTCGCTCCGGCGATTGGCTACGATGCGAGCCTCGTCCGACCCGAGGAGGCCGATGTGAGCGACACCGTCACCGCGTACGTGCTCATCCAGACCGAGGTCGGCAAGGCCGCCACTGTCGCGAGCGAGGTGAGCCGGATCGAAGGTGTGGTGGCGGCCGAGGACGTGACAGGGCCGTACGACGTCATCGTCCGGGCCGAGGCCGGCTCCGTGGACGACCTCGGCAAGCTCATCGTCAGCCGCCTCCAGCTCATCGAGGGCATCACCCGAACCCTCACCTGCCCGGTCGTGAAGCTGTAGAACCCCTGCGATCGGGCCCACACGGCCGCCAGCCGAGGGCCCGAGGGCTGCTTACAACGTGGCAATGGCCTTACTTGCTCGTATAGTAAGGGCATGGAGGTAGCCGCCAGGATCACGGCCAAGGGGCAGGTGACGATCCCCGCCGCTGTCCGGCGGGCGCTGGACCTCGACGTCGGCGACGAGGTGATCTTCGAGGTGGACCCCGCCCCGAGCTCCCCGCATGCCCAGGTTCGCAAGGCGGCCGACTTCATGGCCCTTGCCGGCTCGGTGCCCGTCCCCCCCGAGTGGGCCGACGCTGATTGGCCGAGTCTCAGGGCGACGGCGTGGTCGGCCCAGGCCGAGCGTCACCACCACCCCGGCCGATGAGCGAGGCCCTCGATGCCAATGTCGTGGTGCGTCATTTCACCGGCCACCCCCCCGAGATGGCGGCTCGGGCCACCGCCGCCCTGGTCGAAGCACCGCCTCGGAGCCTCGTGCTCGCCGACCTCATCGTGGCCGAGATCGTCTACGTCCTCCAGAGCGTCTACGCCCGCCCGAGGGACGAGGTGGTCCGGCTCGTCGAGGCCACCTTGTCCCTGGCATCGGTCGCTACTGACAACGAGGCGCTCCTGCGCCGGACCTTGGAACATTACGGGCGCCGGGCCATGGACTGGCCCGACGCCTACCTCGTCGCGCTGGTGGAGCTGCGTCACCTCGACGGGATCCTCGTTCTGGCCGCTGCACGCTGACCACCATGACCTGGTCGAGGCCTTCGGGCTCCATCGCCGATCGTCGAAGGGGTCGGGTTCCGTAGCGACTGGCACGAGGCGCATGTGCCGGTGGCCGATCAGGCATTCAAGGTGATGCGACACGAGCAAGACGTCGTGATGGCCAAGGCGCCCGAGGACTGGGAGCCCTGAGGACTGGGTGCGGGCGGCCGCTCACCAGGCGGCGGCCAGGATGGCCCGGGCGTCCTCCTCGCTCACCGGCCTGGCATTGGCCGAGACGTTGGCGTTGCCCTGGGACAGGCGCGCCACCACGTCGAGGTCCTCCTCGGTGACGCCGCAGTCCGACAGCCTCCCCGGCAGCCCCAGCCCCTCCCTCAGGCGGTCGACCGCGCCGGCCGGGTCGCCCGGGTCGCCGAGGGCGGCGCCGATGCGCCCGGCCTCCACCGGCACGGCCTCGGCGGTGAAGCGCAGCGCCGGGGCGAGGAGGACGGCGTTGGCCAGCCCGTGCGAGATGCCGGTGCGCCCCCCCACCAGCTGCGCCAGCCCGTGGTGGACCCCCATGCCGGCGTTCTGGAGGCACCGGCCCCCCAGGGCGGCGCCGGCCAGCATGGCGCTGCGGGCGTCCAGGTCGTCGGGGCGGACCAGCAGCGCCGGCAGGGCGGCGCTCGTCTGGGCCACGCACGCCAGGGCCAGCACCTCGGCCTCCGGCGAGCGCCTCGGAGAGTAGGCGCACTCCACGCCGTGGGCCAGGCAGTTCATGCCGGTCTCGGCGCTGATCCGGGGCGGGAGGTCCATGGTGAGGAGCGGGTCGTAGATGGCGGCGAGTGGGGCGACGGTCGGCCCGCCGGCCCCGGACTTGCGCCCCGCCGCCTCGTCGGTCATCCCGAAGAACGGCGTCAGCTCCGCTCCCGAGTACGTGGTCGGGATGGCGACGTGAGCCACCACCGGGCGGTCCAGGTAGGACATGCCGGGCGTCCCCGCCTGCTGCTCCACGAAGAAGCAGACCGCCTTGCCGGCGTCCGCGCACGATCCCCCGCCGAAGGACACCAGGCCGTCCACGTCCTCTGCGCGGGCGAGGGCCACGGCCTCCTGCACGGCGGTGGCCGGGACGTGGGGTCGCACGCCGGCGAACGTGGCGACCAGCGCCCGCCCCAGCCTGGCCCACAGCCTCTCCCCCGCCGGCGAGGCCAGCCGGCCCTCGGTGGTGACCAGCATCACCCTGCGGGCGCCGACCCCCTTCACCACCTCGGCCACGCTGTCCAGGGCTCCAGGGAAGAAATGGAGCCTCTGCGCGAACCCGGTGTGTGCCCACTCACGTCCCGTGTGCCGCGTGCCCTCGCCCATCCCGCCCATCATCGCCCCGAACCGGGCCCATCGCGCTCCCGGGCCCGGCCCAGCGGCGGGCGAAGAGGACCAGGCCTCCCCCGCTCCACCGCCCGGGGCCCGCCCGCCAGCTCCCGCCACGGCCAGGCCTCGTGGTATGGCGTCAACCTGACCCTGGCCGGCGCCAGGCCTCCCTCGAAGTGGAGCGCCTCGTCGCCCCGGCCCCCCCGGATGTCGGCCGGGGAGAGGCGGCGCTGGCGCCGGGTCGACCACGTCGTGGTGGAGGCGCCCCGGGAGAGCCACCAGGGGCCGGTCCGGCTGACGGAGCGGACGGGGACGTCGATCTCGCCGGCGAGGACCGAGAAGGCCTCCAGGGTCTCCGGGTCCGAGACGCCAGGGAGCACCAGCTTGGACGCGAACAGCGTGAAGAACTGCTTGGCCACCCCCGGCCCCCACCGGGACGCCGCCTGGCCCATGTCCTGGATGCAGGCCAGGATGAGCAGTCCCTGGCTGCCGCCCTCGGACAGCATCTCCGGCAGGCCCGACAGGGGGGCGATGTTGGCCACCTCGTCCAGGGCCAGGAGCACCGGCCGGCCCAGCATCGCGGCCCTCGTGCCGGGGTCGGTCGACCGGGACCTGGTGTAGGCCTCGGTGCAGATCTGCTCGATCAGGCCCACCACGAGGGGGGCGACCAGGGCCTGGTCCCGCGAGGAGGCGTAGAGGTACACGGTGTCGGTGGACGCCACGAAGTCCGCCGGGTCGAAGTTGACGTCGCGGGCCGCCGCCAGCGCCTCCTCGGTCTGGTAGCCGCCGAGGATCGTCTGGGCGGTGGAGACGGCGGCCGACACCTCCCTGAAGTCGCCGGTCGAAAGGCCCCTGCTCACGTCGGCCGGCAGGCCGCCGCCGTGCCTGGCGAGGATGGCCTCGGCCGGGGCGAGGTCGCGGAGGTTGGTCCATCGCACCACGTCCTCGATGGAGAGGCCGTCCAGGGCGGCGGCGTGGAGGAAGGTGGACAGCAGGGCCTCCGCCCGGCGGGTCCAGTGGTCCGCGTCGAGGAGCCCCCGGGCCGGGTGGGCCGCCGCGCCCATCACGGCCGCCGTGCGCTGGGCCGTCCGCCAGCTGAGGGACGCGGCCACCGGCGACCAGCGCAGGGGCGTGACCCCGGGGGGGACCTCGACCTCCCCCGAGGGGTCGAACAGCCAGCACCGGCCGAGCGCGCTGCGCCGGGCCAGGGTGGCCTCCAGGACGTCGGGCTTGGTCGAGGTCGAGACGACGGGCTGCTCGGAGACGAGCACGTTGGGGATGACGAGCGAGGTGGTCTTGCCGGCCCGTGGGGGGGCGAGGACGAGCACGTGGGACTCCGGCGCGGCCCAGGCGGGGCCGGATGGGACGGCACCGAGGTAGAGGGAGTCGGCCACGTCAGGCGATGGCCCCGGCCTCCCGGAGCCGGGCCACCTCGTCGGGGCCGAACCCCCAGTCCGAGAGGGCCTCGTCGGTGTGCTGGCCGGGGTGGGCCGGCGGCCGGCCGATGGCGCCCGGCGTGGCGCTGAAGCGCGGCGCCGGCGCCGCCTGGGTGGCGCCGGCCACCTGGACGAACGTCCCCCGGGCCTTGTTGTGCGGGTGCTCGGGGGCCTCGGCCGGGGTGAGCACCGGGGCGAAGCAGGCGTCAGTGCCCTCCATGACGGCGCACCACTCGTCCCTGGTCCTCTTCCGGAACACCTCGGCCATCCTCGCCTTCTGGGCAGGCCAGGCCGAGCGGTCCATCTGGTGGGGCAGGTCCTCGCCGGCCAGGCCGGTGAGGCGCAGGAGCTCGGCGTAGAACCGGGGCTCGATGGAGCCGACGGCCACGTAGCGGCCGTCGGCCGTCTCGTAGACGTCGTAGAAGGGCGCGCCGGTGTCGAGCAGGTTCGTGCCCCGCTCGTCGGACCAGAGGCCCATCGCCCGAAGGCCGTGGAGCATCGTCGTGAGGATGGCTGCCCCGTCGACCATGGCGGCGTCCACCACCTGGCCCCGGCCGGACCGGGCCACCTCGAGGAACCCGCAGACCATGCCGAACGCGAGCAGCATCCCGCCTCCCCCGAAGTCCCCGACCAGGTTGAGGGGGGGGACGGGCGGGCCGCCGGCCCGCCCGATGGGGAAGAGGGCGCCGGCCAGGGCGATGTAGTCGATGTCGTGCCCGGCCGCCCGGGCGCACGGGCCGTCCTGGCCCCAACCGGTCATGCGGCCGTAGACAAGGCGCGGGTTGCGGGCCAGGCAGGGGCCGGGGCCGATGCCAAGGCGCTCGGCCACGCCCGGCCGGAACCCCTCCACCAGGCCGTCGGCCCGCTCGACCAGCCGCAGGACCGTGGCGGCGCCGAGAGGGTGCTTCAGGTCCACGCCGGCCGAGCGCCGGCCACGGTTGAGGAGGTCGAGCGGCGGGCGGTCCGGGTCGCCGCCCCCGACCGCCTCTGCCCGGTCGACCCGCAGGACCTCTGCCCCCATGTCGGCCAGCATCATGGCGGCGAAAGGGCCCGGCCCGATGCCGGCGATCTCGACGACCCTCAGACCGGCCAGGGGGCCGCTCGGTCCTCCCCCGGCCGGTCCCGGCTCGCTCACGCCACGTCCCACCACAGGCAGGCTGCATCAGTGGTGAGGAAGCCGGCGTCCGGCCCGAGGAGGCGGTCCACCTCCGGGTCTGCGTCCGGGCCCAGGCAGAGGCGCCGCCTGGCGAAGGCGACGAGCATGTCCCTGTCGTGGGTGACCGGCCGGGGAGGCCGGCGGAACCGCTCGACGCGGGGGCGCGCCCCGGCCTCGCCGAGGACCGCAACCGCCTCCTCCACGTCCGGGCCCTCCGGGCGCTCGAGGCCGTGGAAGTGGCGCCAGAGATCGTTGAGCCCAGCCTGGGGATGGACGGCCGTGATCTCCACCACCACCCTGCGGCGGGCGTGGGAGGACAGGGCGGCCACGAAGGGGACGGCGTCGGCCACGTTGTAGAGGACGTGGTGGCAGGTGACCACGTCGGCCGGCCCGACGTCGCCGGCCACGTCCGGCCAGCGTCCCTCGACGGTCGTCACCGCGACACCTCTCGCCCCGGCGGCGTCCGCCAGCGAAGCCAGCATCTCGGCCCTCTCGTCCACGGCCGTCACCTCGGCGGCCGGCGGTACCAGGGCCAGGCAGGCCGCTCCCCCTCCCGCCCCGACGTCGAGGACGGAACCGCGGTCGGGCAGCGCCTCCAGGGCCCGGCGCCGGGACGGCGTGTCAGCGGGCGCCGGGGCCGGCCTGAACAGCTCCACGGGGAACGTCCAGGGCGAAGTGGGGGCGGCAGCCAGGATGTCCTCCGGGATGGCCCAGGCTGCCAGCTCCTGTGCCCACCTCTGCGCTGCCGGACCGCCGGTGACCACAGGGTGAGCCTAACCCCGGCCGATTACCGTCTCCGGGGGTGGCGCCCCGTCCCGAGGTCGTCGAGTTCCGCCCCCCCGAGGTCGAGGTCGTGCTGGCCCGGATGCAGGAGCTGGACCGGGCCCACGCCGGGTGGCTCAACCTCCAGCCAGCCGTGCACGCGGTGCAGGACCTCCACCAGCGCCGGTCCGCCCTCTCCTGGCTGTTCTCGGTGCCAGGGCCCGGCCCCGAGCTGACCCTCGGCACCTGGACGGCCGGCCCGGTCCGCCACCGCGGGCCCGAGCCGCCGAGCGTGGGCATCCAGCACGGCCGGCAGGACCGGGCCCGGGTCGTCCTGGCGGGCGCCGGGGCCCCCGTCCCGCCGGGATGGCGCGTCCTCGAGGACCGGCCCCGCTTCGGGTTCGTGGCCCGGGTCCGGCCCGGCGCCGGCGACGCCGAGGTCCTGGCGTGGCTGCTGCGGGCCATCGAGGTCATGAGCCCCGTCCCGCTCTCGGGGACGTGGCGGGCCCTGGTCCACCGGCGGGGGTGAGGGTTGACGTCGATCCCACGACTGAAGCGGCCGGGTCGTCCTCGCCTCTCCGACCGCAGCTGCAACGGCCGTGCTCTCCGACCGGTTTGCGCCCGAGTGGCCGTTGACAGGCATACGCTGGAGTGGTGACCACGACGGCGACCGGGCCCACCCGGCACGCCTTCACCGTGGAGCAGTGGCACCGCTTGGGAGAAGTCGGTCTCTTCGGCGAGGACAGCCGGGCTGAGCTGCTGGACGGGGAGGTCGTCGACATGTCGCCCATCGGCGCCTTGCATGCTCTTTGCGTGAAGCGCCTCATCCGCATGTTCAGCATGCTCGTGGGCGAGGCAGCCATCATCTCCGCCCAGGACCCCGTCGTCTTGGACGACCGCTCCGAACCCCAGCCCGACTTGGCCCTGCTGCGTCCTCCTCTCGAACGCTACGCAGCCGCCCACCCCGGGCCCGAGGACATCTTCCTCGTGGTGGAGGTGGCCGACACCTCCTTGGTCTGGGACCGGGACCACAAGGCGCCTCTCTATGGCCGGGCCGGGGTGGGGGAGTGCTGGGTCGTCGATCTGAGCACCGGCGAGGTTCTCGTTCTCGGCCGCCCCAGCCCCGACGGCTACCTCACCTCCCGTCGGGCCCGGCGGGGCGAGCGCTTGGACGTGCCCGGCCTCCCCGGCACGATGGTTGCCGTGGACGATGTGCTCGGTCCCGCCTGAGGCCCAGGTAGGGACCTTGGGACCGTTCCTAATCACTGAGCAATAGTGACTTATGCTCGGTGAGCGACTCCGAACGGTCCTGGGTCGCCTGGTCGCCTGGGGATGCCCGGTTGGCTGGTCGGGTCTTGTGCCGCGGGTGCGGCTGCC
>JBOGGR010000406.1:0-35185 GCA_050744025.1 Acidimicrobiales bacterium | reverse complement strand
CACTGGCAGCGTCCCCTCACGAAACCAGCGGTAGGCGGTCTGGGGATGAACGCCCTGGCGCCGAGCCCACTCCGTCAGATTCACCACCGCATCGTATCACTCGATCACTCGTACGCTTGGTACCACTCACTATCGTGCCAACGGTTGCCTACCCCTTGTCGAGCATGTTGGGTCCCCGGGGAGCTGAGGCTCCTTGGTCAGCCGGTCGAGAGCCCGCCGGGGGATGAGAACCTTGCCGTCGACGAGGGGCACGCGAGGCAGCGCTCCTCGTCGGACCATGCGGCCCACGGTGTCCTCGGAGACCTGGAGCACCTGGGCGGCCTGGGAGACGGTGTACACAGCCGGTTCGCAGCTGGCCAGCTTGTGCAGGTGGGGGCCAAGGACCTGGCGGACAGCTCGCTCCACAGCGGCCTCGATCAGCGCTTCGACAGAGCTCGGGCTCGGACCGCCGGCGGCGCCGGCGGCATGGTCGAGCCGGCTCAGCATCTGGGGGCCCGCTGGCGACGGTGGGGCTCTCGTGCCAGGTCAGCCTGGTGGGCTCCTGCGCTCAGGAGGGAGGCGAGCGCAGCCGGGCGGCCTCGGACCTGTTGGCGCCGAAGCGGATGGATCACCAGTCGCCTCCCGTGCCGTGGTTGTCGTCGGTGATTGCACATGGGGCCACGATGCGCCCCCGAAGTGGCAGGACTACTGGCAGGACTGCTGGCACGGTCGGGCTGCACACGACTTCTCCTTCTGCTGGCCCCGGGCGGAGACCGCACCCACGGGCCGGTTCGGCGTGGTCGAGCCCAGCCGCCGGGCAGGAGATGTCCGCTCCGGACCTGGCCGGCGACCGGCAAGAGGAGTCTCGTTGGGCATTTGCCAGAAGTCGTGCCAGAAGTCGTGCCAGTTGGGGCAGGCACGTGCTGGCGACCGGTGCGGTCGGAGTCGGCCCGAGGCCGGCTCTCGCCTCTTCGCTGGGGGGCCGGGGAGCTGGTCCACCAGATAGAGCCCAGGGTTCCCAGTCGGCGAGGGGAGTGCTCGGTGAGGCTCTACGATGCGGGGGTGGTCGTTGCCCTGCCCTGGGGTGAGCCTCTCACCTACGCCGCCTTGGGCGAGATGCCCGACGACGGCCATCGCCGTGAGCTCGTCGACGGAGCTCTGCTGGTGAGCCCGGCTCCGGGAGGTCGCCATCAGCTCTGCGTGGCGAGGCTTCTTCGCGTCCTCGCCGAAGCCGCGTCGGAGGGCCTCGAGGTCATCCCGGGCCCCTACGACTGGCTCGTCTCGCCGACGACCGTGCTCGAGCCGGACCTCCTGGTCATCAAGGCCGAGGACTTGGGCGAGGCTCACCTGGACTCTGTCCCCCTGCTGGTCGTCGAGGTGCTCTCTCCCTCCACACGGCGCACGGACTGGGGGACCAAGCGCCTCAGCTATGCCGCGGCCGGCTTGCCCTGGTACTGGATCGTCGACCCGGGCGTGCCCGACCTGGCAGTGCTGCGCCTGCACGGTGACGTCTTGGAGGAGCAGGCCCGGGTCAGCGGCATCCAGCCTTACGAAGCCGCGGATCCCTTCCCCGTCAAGGTGGTGCCGGCAGACCTCGTCGCCCCCCGCTGAGGTCGCTCACCGGCCCCCCGGCACCTTGTGCATCAGGTCTGCTGCCCGTGGCCCGGTCCTGGTGGGGAGAAGGTCCATGTCAGCGCTCCCTTCTGCGTGGTCGGTGAGGTCTCCAGTCTGCCACGCGCCTGATACGCGCCTGTTATGTAGCCGGCGGCGGTACCACTGGGGAGGGGTGTGCCGACGACCGAGCGCTGGGGCCCGCTCCGTCGTCGTTGGGCCGGGGACGGGAGGCCGGGCCCCTGGTACCGGGGGTGATGGACTTGTCTCCCCGCGTGCCCCCTGGTGGTGCCCGCAAGGTGGGCCGTGCGGCCACGGACGTCACCGGGGAGGAGGCTGGCGACCCAGATCGCGACCACGAATGGGGCGGCAGCCCTGTCCTTCTCATCGTCCGCAGCTGGGCGCGGGGCCGACAGTTGTCCCCAGGGTCGAGGCGCCAGGTCGCTCCACCGAGGGCGCGCACGCAGGGAACGGACCACGAGGCGGCTAGCGGCTGTCCAGCGTGACCCACCCAGATGGCAGGCTCGACCTCGGAGCGCCCGCCGATGTGCCCTGGAGCCTGGCCCGGGCCTGGCCGGGCGCAGAGCTGCACCTGGTCGGCACCGGTCAGCATGGAGGCGAGGAGATGACCCGGCACATGACCGCTGCGCTCGAAGGCTTCGCACCGTCCTGATTCCCCGCCGGGGCGGTACGCCCGAGGATGCGACAGCCTTGGGCCCCTAAGATCGCCCAGCGGTACCCCGTCCCGTCGAGATCTCGAGACGCGAAGCGCGCTGGCTCGCCCTGGAGGCGCAGGGCCTCGGATCCCCGCGGCCGGCTCCGGCCGGCGGGTCCCGGTCCCCGACTCGCCGCCTCCGACGGCTGTTGAACCGGGTTGGGACGATCCAGCTGGACGCTGCCAACGCCCCCGCACGCAGTTCCTCGTGCTCTTCAGCCGCATCGGTGGTTACGACCCGGCATGCCTCCTCGCCCTCAGCGGTCCCGGCGCGCCGTGGTGGGAGTACTGGGGGCACGCCGCGTCGTTGCTCCCCGTCGAGACCTACCCGCTGTTCCGCCACCGCATGGACCGTTGGCGCGACGACCCGGTCGACAGCCGCACGGCACAGGAGCGCCGTCGCGCCTGGCGAGCCGCCAACGCCGGCTACATGGGGGCGGTCCTCGCCCAGGCCGCCGACCGGGGGCCACTCACCGCAGCCGGGCTGAGCGAGCCCCGGCGCAACACCAGCACCTGGTGGGGCCGGCGCAGCGACGGGCGCCGCGCCCCCTCGAGCTGGCCTTCGGTGGCGGCGTGCTGGCGGCCTGGCGAGCACCCAACTTCGAGCGCGTCTACGACTTGGCGGAGCGGGTCATGCCGGCAGCCGTGCGTGACCTCCCGGTCCCCAGTGAGGACGAGGCGCAGCGGGAACTGGTCTCACTGGCGGCCGCCTGCAGCGGCGTGGCCACCGCGAGAGACCTGGCCGACTACTTGTGGCTGCGCCCGACGGCCACGAGACTGCGGTTTGCCGAGCTGGTCGAGGAGGGACGGCTGGTCGAGGTGGCGGTCGAAGGCTGGGGGCCCCCGCCTACCTACGCGCCAGCGCCCGCCCCCGGCGGCCCCGGCGGGACCACGCGACCCTCCCCAACAGCCGTTCGGCTCCCTCATCTGGACGAGGGAGCGAACCGGGCGCCTCTTCGGCTTCCACTACCGCATCGAGATCTACGTCCCCGAGGCACAGCGCCAGCACGGGTACTACGTGCTGCCCCTGCTGGTCGGCGACGAGATCACCGCCCGTCTCGATCTGAAGGTCGACCGTGCGGGCGGCTCTCTGCGAGTCGCCCGCGCCTACCTCAAGCGCACGCCGCCGCCGGCTCGACAGCGGACGCCGTCGCAGCCGAGCTCCACCGGATGCGCCAGTGGCTCGGCCTCGAGCGTGTCGAGGTGGAGGGCCGCGGCGACCTGGCCCCCGGCTTCGCCGGCGCCGTCCGGGCTCGAGGGCCGCGTATGTGGGCCTGACCCGGGACGACGGCTACTGACCCGTGTCGTTCCTGTCCCCGCCGGAGCCGGCTCGGCCTTCCTCCTCGCTGGTCCAACGGCATGCGATGGGCAGCGCCCGGCGTGGTCCATGGGCGGTCCCGGGCCGCGCGTATGCCACGAAGGGCGGCAGGGCCCCCATACCTGGGTGACCATCGCCGATCCGGAAGGCAACGAGTTCTGCGTCTCGCGCTGAACGGCGGGCTCGCCCGAGGGTGAGCACGGTGTCGGGAGGTCCGAGCTCGTCACCGCTCGACAGGTGGACGGCGAGCCCGGCGCAGTCGAGCCGGCCCGGCAGCTTCTCGGCTCGGGGGAGGCCCTCCAGGGCGACCGGCGGGGGCGGTTGGGGTAAGAATGGCCCTGCTGGCCCACGGCCCGTCGGGTGGAGAGGGCGAGCACCATGGGGGGGAGCGAGCGCCGGAACGCGACAGGAGGAAGCCATGCCCGACTTTCAGCGGATCGCCAAGGAGCTGGAGGGCCTGGAGGCGCTGGACGGCCTCGCCCGCCCGCTCGCCGAGGTGGCGGGACGGGCCACCCGATCGACGCCGGTCAAGAACGCCCTGTCGGGGACCTGGCTCGGCCACCAGCTCCACCCGACGCTGACCGACATCCCGATCGGCGCCTGGGTGGCGGCGGGGCTGATGGACCTCACGGTCGGCAAGTGGGGGGGGAGGGCGGCCCGGCGCCTGGTGGCTGGGCGTGCTCGCGGCGCTGCCCACGGCGACCGCCGGCGCGTCCGACTGGTCCGAGACCTACGGCTCCGAGCAGCGGGTGGGCCTCGTGCACGGGCTCGTGCACGGGCTCGGGAACCTCGGCGCAGCCTCCTTCAGGCAGCGTCCTACCTGGCCCGCCAGCGAGGCCGGCGGGTGACAGGGATGGCGCTCAGCCTTCGGCCTCGGGGTGATGACCGCCTCCAGCTACCTGGGCGGCCACCTCTCCTTGAACCGCGGGGTGGGCGTCAACCACACCGCCTTCGAGGAGCCCGCCACCGAGTGGACCGCCGTGGCCTCGATGTCCGACCTGGCGCAGGACGAGCCGGTGCGGGCGACGGCTGGCGGAGTCCCAGTCGTGCTGGTCCGCCGGGGCGAGCAGGTCTTCGCCCTGTCCGCCACCTGCCGGCACGCAGGCGGCCCGCTCGACGAGGGCAAGCTCGTCGACGACTGCGTGCGCTGCCCCTGGCACGGGAGCATGTTCCGCCTGACCGACGGCAAGGTCATGCGCGGCCCGGCGCACGACGGCCAGCCGGCCTGGCAGGTGCGCGTGGAGGGCGACCAGGTCCAGGTCCGCGTCGGCGGGCGCTGAGGCGGCCGTACGAGGAGAAGAGCACGCCCACCCACCCAGGAAGGAGGCTCGTATGACCGAGCCCGTCTACCACCCGGCAACCGCCGAGCTGGCTGCCCGCCGCAGGCAGCTGGCCCCCGGCATCAACAAGGCGTTCGAGGACTTCAGCCACGCCGTGTTCGGCGAGGGGGCGCTGCCCGAGAAGACCAAGCAGCTGATCGCGGTCGCGGTCGCCCATGTCACCCAGTGCCCGTACTGCATCAACGGCCACACCAAGCTCGCCCGCCGCAAGGGGGCCAGCCCGGAGGAGATCATGGAGGCGATCTGGGTGGCGGCAGAGATGCGAGCGGGGGGCGCCTTTGCCCATTCCACGCTCGCCCTGCACGCGATGGACCAGGAGCCCTCGCATGGGGGCTCCTGAGATGGCCGGGGCAGCAGTGGACCACGACAGCCAGGGACCCGAGGCGCCCGGGGCCCTCCCCCGTCTCGGGGGTGACGCGCTCGACCTGGGGAGCGAGGACTGGGCGGTCACCTCGCCGAGGAGCCTGAGCCCCGAGCAGTGGCAGCGCTTCGCGAGCTACATGGAGGAGATCTTTGCCGCCATGGGGATGCCCACAGGCAATCCCTCCACCGCCGACACGCCGAGGCGCTTCCTGCACGCGATCTTCGACGCCACCAGCGGCTACGAGGGCGACGACAAGGCGGTCACCGCCTTCCCGACCGAGTGCCACGGCGGCCCCGACTGCCGCATCAGCCAGGTGGTGGAGGGCCCGATCCCGTTCTTCTCGCTCTGCGAGCACCACAGCCTGCCGTTCTTCGGCAAGGCCTACATCGGCTACATCGCCCATGAGCACATCCTGGGGCTGTCCAAGCTGACCAGGCTGCTCCGGCTCTTCGCCCGCCGGTTCTCGGTCCAGGAGCGAATAGGCCAGCAGCTGGCCGACGCGCTGGAGCGCGTCCTCGTCCCCCACGGGGTGGCTGTGCACCTTGAAGCGGTGCACCTGTGCACCCAGATGCGCGGCGTGCGCGAGATCGAGTCCTCCACCCGCACCACCTACTGGCGGGGCAACTACGACAGCGACCCCCAGCTGCGCAGCGAGTTCTTCGACCTCTGCGCCGGACGACCCTAGCGACCCGGAGCCCTCCCAGGAGGGGTCCGGTAGCCTTCGGCCCGGTGCCACCGACTCGGGAGGTAGAGCCCCTCCCCGCCGGCCTGGTCGGGCGGTGGCTGGCTGGCATGGACCCCGGTTACTTCGCTGGGTCATGGCCAGCGGGATCGTCTCGGTGGGCGCCGACCTGCTCGGCCGCCCGGTCCTGTCGCAGGTGGCCCTGACGGTGACGATCCTCGCCTTCGTCGTCCTGGTTCCCGCCTACGCGGCCAGGGCGGCGCGCTTTCCGGGTCGCTTCCGGGAGGGCCTGCGGGACCCGACCACCGCCATGGCGTACTTCACATTGGTCGCCGGAGCCGATGTGCTGGCCATCCGGGTGGTGATGGGCGGCCACCCGCTGGTGGCGCTCGGCTCGGGGCGGCCGCCGCCCTGGTGTGGCTGGTGCTCAGTTACGGCCTGCCTTGGTCGATCGTGGCGGCCGCGCACCGCCCCGTGCTGGGCCAGCTGAACGGCACCTGGCTCATCTGGGTGGTGGCCACGCAGTCTCTCTCGATCCTGGCCGCCGGCCTGGCACCGGTGGCCCCCTCGGCAGCGCTTCGCGGCGCGCTCCCGGCCGTGGCGACCTGCCTCTGGGGCCTGGGGGTGATGCTCTACCTGATCTTGATCGTCATCATCTTCCTGCGCCTCCTGCTGGTCGAGGTGACCCCGGAGGAGATGGGGCCGGCCTACTGGATCGCGATGGGCGCCACGGCGATCAGCGTGCGGGCGGCTGCGGGGGTCCTGGTGATCCCGGGCCACGAGTCGAGCGTGCTGGTCCACGCCATGCACCCATTGCTGGTCGGCCTGTCGGTGGTGCTGTGGGCCTTCGGCACCTGGTGGATCCCGCTGCTCGTCCTCTTCGGGATCTGGCGCTACCTGGTGCGCGGCTACTCCCGGGCCTACGAGCCGCGCCTCTGGAGCGTGGTCTTCCCCCTCGGGATGTACACGGTGGCCTCCGTCACCTTGGGCCGGGCCGCCGGCCTCGGCTTCATGGTGGCCGTGGCCCGAGTCTGGCTGTGGGTGGGGGTGGGCGCCTGGGCCGGCGTGCTCGGGCTCATGCTGGGAGCCCTCTGGCGCCCGCTGGAGCGGTGCCGACGACGGTGACGGGCTGTCCTGCCCCGGAGGGGTAGTTCTCGGAGTGACTTGAGAATCGGAGGCGTCCCATCCTAGCCTAGCGTTCGAAGTGGCGAGGCCACGACACCCGCCGACCGACATGCAGAGGCCGAGAGGCAGGAAGGGGGCGCGGTGGGCGGGAACGACCGTGGAGACGCGCAGGGCCGAGAGCTGCTGGCCGAGGTGGGCCTGGTGCGAGCCGCCCGCTACATCCAGCGGGGCGAGGAGTCGCCCGACTTGAGGGAGCTGCACCGTCGGGGAGGGCGCCAGGCCGAGGAGTTCTACCGGGAGCGCTGGCGCCACGACAAGATCGTCCGCTCCACGCACGGGGTGAACTGCACCGGCTCGTGCTCGTGGCAGGTCTACGTGAAGGACGGGATCATCACCTGGGAGACCCAGGCGGTGGACTACCCCTCGGTCGGCCCGGACTCACCCGAGTACGAGCCGAGGGGATGCCCGAGGGGGGCGTCGTTCTCCTGGTACACCTACTCGCCCTCCCGGGTCCGCTACCCGTACGTGCGGGGGACGCTGCTCGAGATGTGGCGGCAGGCCAAGGCTCGCCTGGGCGGCGACCCGGTGGCGGCCTGGGCAGAGGTCACCTCCGACCCCGAGCGGGCCGCCGCGTACAAGAAGGCGAGGGGCCGCGGCGGCTTCGTGCGGGCCGCCTGGCCCGAGGTGCTGGAGCTCGTGTCCGCCGCCCACGTCCACACGATCGCCGAGTATGGCCCTGACAGAACGGCCGGCTTCACGGTGATACCCGCGATGTCGATGACCTCGTACGCCGCTGGCACCCGCTTCTACTCCCTCCTAGGCGGCACGATCCCCTCCTTTTACGACTGGTACGCCGACCTTCCCCCCGCTTCCCCCCAGGTTTTCGGCGACCAGACCGACGTGCCCGAGTCGGCGGACTGGTGGAACGCCTCTTACCTGATCGTGTGGGGGACGAACCTGCCGATCACTCGCACGCCTGACGCCCATTTCATGACCGAGGCCCGCTACCGGGGCCAGAAGGTCGTCGTCGTGTCACCCGACTACTCGGACCACACCAAGTTCGCCGACGACTGGCTGCCAGCCAATCCGGGGACCGACGGGGCCCTCGCCATGGCCATGGGCCACGTCGTCCTGTCCGAGTTCTACCGGGACCGTCAGGTCCAGCGCTTCTCGGAGTACGCGCGCACTTACACCGATCTTCCATTCCTGGTGACGCTGCGGGAGCGCGAAGGCGCGTTCGTGCCCGACCATTTTCTCGCCGCGTCGGACCTGGGTGACGGGTCCGACGAGGCGAAATGGCAGACGGTGGTCCTCGACCGGGCCGGCCACGAACCCGCCGTGCCCAACGGCTCCCTCGGCTTTCGCTGGGCGGCGTCTGGAATGGGGCGCTGGAACCTCCGCCTGGAGGGGATCGATCCCGCTCTCACGCTGCTCGAGGCTCGAGGAGCCCGGCGCCCGGGCCGTGCCCGTCGACCTGCCCCGCTTCGACGTGGGCGAGGGGGAGGGCGGGGCAGTGCTGCGCAGGGGAGTGCCGGCGATCGAGATCGCCGGGCACCTCGTCACCACGGTCTTCGACCTGGTCATGGCTCAGTACGGGGTCCTCCGCCCCGGGCTCCCCGGGGAGTGGCCAGCCGGCTACCACGACGCGGCTGTGCCCTACACCCCGGCCTGGCAGGAGGCGATCACCTCGGTCCCCGCTGTCGCGGCGGCTCGTGTCGCGAGGGAGTTCGCGCGCAACGCCGAGGTGTCGGGAGGCCGGTCGATGATCGCGATGGGGGCGGGCACGAACCACTGGTTCCACTCCGACCAGGTGTACCGGACGTTCCTCTCCCTCCTCATGCTCTGCGGGTGTGAGGGAGTGAACGGCGGAGGCTGGGCCCATTACGTCGGCCAGGAGAAGGTGCGGCCACTCACGGGATGGTCGACGCTCGCGTTTGCCGCCGACTGGGTCAGGGTCCGGCCCGCCCGCCAGGTCCCCGGCACCCCGTACTGGTACCTGGCGAGCGACCAGTGGCGCTACGAGGGGGCGAGGGCCGACCTGTTGTCGAGCCCCCTCGGGAAGGGCCTCTTCGACGGCAGGACCGAGGCAGACCTCAATGCCTACGCCGTTCGCCAGGGCTGGCAGCCCTCCCATCCCGCCTTCGACCGCAACCCGCTGGACCTCTGCGACGAGGCAGAGGCGAAGGGTATGGCGGTGCCGGAGTACGTGGCGGAGGAGCTCGTGGCGGGAAGGGCTCCATTTCGCAGCCTCGGACCCCGACAACCCGGTGAACTTTCCCCGCGTGCTCACGGTGTGGCGCTCGAACCTGCTCGGGTCCTCGGGGAAGGGCCACGAGTACTTCCTGCGCCACCTGCTCGGCGCCGACAACGCGGTGGACGCCGCCGAGTGCCCGCCGGAGACCCGCCCCGCCGAGGTGGCCTGGCGGGAGCCCGCCCCGGAGGGAAAGCTCGATCTGCTCGTCGCCATCGACTTCCGCATGACCTCCACAGGGATCTACGCGGACGTCGTCCTTCCAGCTGCCACCTGGTACGAGAAGCACGACCTGTCCTCCACCGACATGCACCCGTTCGTGCACTCCTTCAACCTTCAACCCGGCCATCGCCCCTCCGTGGGAGACCCGGAGCGACTTCGACCTGTTCTCCGACCTCGCCGCCGAGGTCTCCCGGCTCTCCGAGGGCCGTCTCGGGGTGCGCAGGGACGTCGTCGCGGTCTCGCTCCTCCACGACACGCCCGGCGAGGTGGCCCAGCCCGGCGGGAGGGCCCTCGACTGGGCGTCGGGGGAATGCGAGGCGCTGCCCGGACGGACCATGCCCGGCCTGGTCGTGGTCGAGCGCGACTACCCGCGCCTGGCCGAGCGCTGGCGGGCGCTCGGGCCCCTCGTCGACGAGATGGGCGCCACCACCAAAGGGGTCCGGATCCTCGTCGGCCAGGAGACGGGGTGGCTCGCTGCCCGCAACGGGACGGTGCGCGGCGGCGTGGCGGACGGGCGGCCCCGGATCGACCGCGACGACCGCTTCTGCGAGGCGATCCTCGCGCTCTCCGGCACGACCAACGGGCGCCTGGCGGTGGCCGGCTTCGAGGACCTGGAGGCTCGCTGTGGCGTGGCCCTCGCCGACCTGGCTCACGAGCGCGCGGGCGACCGTATCACCTTCGCCGACACCGTGACCCAGCCCCGCACGGTGATCACGTCCCCGGAGTGGTCGGGATGCGAGTCCGAGGGACGGCGCTACTCCCCCTTCACGGTGAACGTCGAGCGCCTCAAGCCCTGGCACACGCTCACCGGGCGCCAGCACTTCTTCTTGGACCACGACTGGATGGCCGAGGTGGGCGAGGGCCTCCCTACCTACAGGCCGCCCCTCGACCTGGTGGGCAGCCTCGGCGACCCGAGGCGCCCCGGCTGGGGGGAGGCCCAGCTCGTCGCCCGCTACCTCACCCCGCACTCCAAGTGGTCCATCCACTCGGAGTACCAGGACAACCCCCACATGCTCTCGCTCTTCAGGGGAGGGCCGGTCATCTGGGTCAACGACACCGACGCGGCCCGCATTGGCGTCGCCGACAACGACTGGATCGAGGCCTACAACCGCAACGGGGTGACGGTGGCGAGGGCCGTCGTCACCCACCGGGTGCCGCCGGGCACCGTGCTCATGTACCACGCCATCGACCGCCACGTCGAGATGCCGGTGTCGGAGGCCTCGGGCCTGCACGGGGGGACCGACAACTCGCTCACCCGCCTGCGGATGAAGCCAACCCACCTGATCGGCGGCTACGCCCAGCTCTCCTACGGGTTCAACTACTACGGGCCGACCGGCTCCCAGCGCGACGAGCTGGCCGTCATCCGGAGGCGCTCCCAGGAGATCGAGTTCTGATGAGGCCGATGGCCCAGGTGTGCATGGTCATGAACCTGGACAAGTGCATCGGCTGCCACACCTGCTCGGTCACCTGCAAGCAGACCTGGACGAACCGGCCAGGCACGGAATACGTCTACTTCAACAACGTCGAGACCAAGCCCGGCCTCGGCTATCCCCGACGCTACGAGGACCAGGACCATTGGAAGGGGGGATGGCGCCTCGACAGGCGGGGGAGGCTCACGCTTCGCTCGGGCTCCCGGCTGCGGCGCCTCCTCACGATCTTCTACAACCCGGACCTCCCCACGATCGAGGACTACCACGACCCGTTCACCTACGACTACGCGAAGCTCATCACTGCCCCGGCGGGGACCAAAGCCCGAGCGTGCAGTCGCACTCCACGCTGACCGGCCGTTACATGGTCCCGTCGTGGGGCACCAACTGGGAGGACGACCTGGCCGGCGCGCCCGGCCGGGCCGAGGCCGACCCGAACCTGGTCGCCCTCTCCGAGCAGGTGAAGCTCAGCTTCGAGCAGGTCTTCATGTTCTACCTGCCCCGGATCTGCGAGCACTGCCTCAATCCCTCCTGCGTGGCCTCCTGCCCATCGGGGGCCATGTACAAGCGCGAGGAGGACGGGATCGTCCTGGTGGACCAGGACCGCTGCCGGGGATGGCGCTTCTGCGTCTCCGGATGCCCGTACAAGAAGGTCTACTTCAACCACCGCACGGGGAAGGCCGAGAAGTGCACGCTCTGCTTCCCCCGCATCGAGGCGGGCCTCCCCACCATCTGCTCGGAGACCTGCGTCGGGCGCCTCCGCTACCTCGGGCTGGTCCTCTACGACGCCGACGCCGTCACCGCGGCCGCCGCGACCCGTGACCCCCAGGACCTCTACGAGGCTCAGCTCGGCGTCTTCCTGGACCCGGAGGACCCCCAGGTGCGGGCCGAGTCCGAGGCGGCGGGCATACCTCATGACTTGGTGGAGGCGGCGAGGCGCTCACCCGCGTACGCCCTGATCGCCCGCCACCGGGTCGCGCTCCCCCTCCATCCGGAGTACCGGACGATGCCCATGGTCTGGTACGTGCCCCCGCTGTCCCCGGTGGCCGATGTCGTGGCCGGGCCCGGAGGGGGCGCCGGCGGTGACGCCGACCCCGACCAGGTGTTCGCCGCCATCGACGCCATGCGCATCCCGCTCGAGTACCTGGCGAACCTGTTCACAGCCGGAGAGGTGGCACCCGTGCGCGACGCGCTGCGGCGGCTGGCCGTCGTGCGGGCCGTCATGCGGGCCCGCCAGCTGGGCCTGGCGCCGGCGGCGGACCCCGCTGCGGCGGGCATGGACGCCGAGCAGGCGGAGGACCTGTTCCGCCTCCTTGCCATCGCCCGCTACGAGGACCGCTACGTGGTGCCCCCGGCCCACGCCGAGGACGCCGGTCGCCTCCTCGCCCAGCACTCGCTCTCCGGCTGCTCGCTCGAGTCCGAGGGGGGCCCGGGGATGGGAGGCTGGGGGATCCCAGAGGAGGCGGTGCCCGGGTTCCACCTTCGGGGCGCCAGGCGCACCGAGCCGCTCGTCTCCCGGGGCGGCGACGGGAGGACCCACCTGCGGGTGGTGGAGTCGGACCCGGAGGAGGGCGGAAGGCGATGAGGAGGGCGCACGCCCAGGTGGTCTTCGGGGCCTCCTCGGTGCTGCTGTCCTATCCCGACGAGGCCACCTTCGCGGGGGACCTGGCGGCCGTGGCCGGAGCTCTCGGCCGCCTGCCCCGAGGTGAGGCGCGGGGCGCCCTCGAGGCAGCCCGGGGCTGGCTGGCGGGGATGGGACCGATGCAGGCGGCCACCGTGTACGTGGAGACCTTCGACCTGCGCCGCCGGCGCAGCCTGTACCTCACCTACTACCGCCACGGCGACACGCGAGAGCGGGGCCTCGCCCTCGTGGCCCTCGTGGACGTGTACCGGCGGGCCGGGATGACGCTCGCCGGGGGAGAGCTGCCCGACTTCCTCCCCGCACTCCTGGAGCTGGCGGCCGTGTCGGTGGAGGGCCAGAGCGCCCTGGCAGGGCAACGCCCGGCCCTCGGCTCCCTGCGGGAGGCCCTGGAGGAGGCCGGCAGCCCCTGGGCTCGCGTGGTCGGAGCGGTCACCGGCGCCCTGGGCGGCCTGGCCAGGGTGGACCGAGTTGCGATCAGGCGCTACCGGGCGGACGGCCCGCCCACCGAGGCGGTGGGCCTCGAGCCCTTCGCGCCCCCCGAGGTCATCGCGCAGGGGTTGACCAAGAGATGAGCGAGCTGCTCGCCGCATCGGGAGTTGGCGGGCTCCCGGGCGTCGGCGGGGGCGGCCTGTTCTGGTGGGTGATCCTTCCCTACGCGGCGCTTCTCACCTTCGTCATCGGCCACATCTGGCGCTACCGCTACGACCAGTTCGGCTGGACCAGCCGCTCCACCGAGCTCCAGGAGCGCCGCGCGCTCAAGTGGGGCTCCCCGCTCTTCCATTACGGGGCCTTCGCCGCCATCGGGGGCCACATACTCGGGATCCTCGTTCCCGAGTCGGCGACCCGGGCTCTCGGGATCCCCGAGGTCGTCTACCGCCAGTTCGCGGCCATAGCCGGGACCGTGGCGGCCGTTGCGGTCATCGTGGGGGTGCTGATCCTGGCCGGGCGGCGCCTGTTCGTGGCCCGGGTTCGGTCCACCACCTCACCTGTGGACTGGGTGGCACTCATCCTGCTCGCGATCATCATCGGGCTCGGCATCGCGGAGACGGTGGGGGTGGAGCTGCTCGGCAGCCACTACAACTACCGCACGACCGTCTCGCCGTGGTTCCGCAGCCTCTTCAGCGGTGCTCCGGATGCTCGGGCCGCCATGAGCGCGCCGCTGCTGTTCCAGGTCCACGTCATCTGCGCCTGGGTCCTGATCGGGGTGTGGCCCTTCAGCCGCCTGGTCCACGGGAGCTACCCGTACTTCTACCTGTGGCGCCCCTTCGTCGTCTACCGCCGCCGCGTGCCCTCCCGGCCGAACGAGCCGGGCACGAGCGGGAGGCGCTGGCGGCGAATCGGCACCCCGTACTGAGCCGGCGGGCCGGGCGCTACTTCGAGCTGGAGGGGGCCTGCGCCGGCTCAGCTGGCGGGGCGCTCCTCGCCCAGGGCCTGCTTCACTTCTGGATAGGCCTGGCTCATGCAACAGGGGCAGGACTCGTACCAGGCCCGCATGCCCTCGTTGATGCCGGCGCCTGTGTCCGTGCCGGCTGCCATCTGATCGTGCGTGTCACTCATGGGTGCTCCTCTCCGTCGCTCTTCTGTGATCCGTGCTCTCCTCGGCCGGCCGGCCGGCGCTCCCGGGAGGGGCGAGGGCGCCCAGGTCCACGCGTGGGTCGACCAGGAGCTCGGGGTCGATGCGTCGACCAGTCGTGACCATGGCCTGGATGTGACGCGCTGCGCCGGGGGTGTTGGCGTTCATGCCGGCCAGGACGCGGCCGCGCCGCATCCAGAGTGCGACGAAGGACCTCTGGTCGAGGTCTCCCCGGACCACGACCTGGTCCCATGCGGCGGCGTGCCCTGTGTGCTCGACCAGCATGTCGTGCTGGCGTGAGGTGAACGTCGGGACCCAGCCGTAGACCGCCCGGTGCCCCAGCAGGTTGGCGGCCGCCACCGGGCCCTCCGTGAGCGCACCCCACCAGTGCTCGACCCGGAGCCGTGCGCCGAGGACGGGGTGGGGGAGGTTGGCCACGTCTCCGGCGGCGAAGACGCCCGGGACCCCGGTCTCGAGGTGGGAGTCGGTGAGGATGCCGTCCGCCACCGCCAAGCCGGCCGCCTCGGCGAGCTCGGTCCGAGGGGGCGCCCCCAGGCCGGCGACCACCAGGTCGCAGGGCAGGGCCCGGCCGTCGGCGAGGCGCACCTCCTCCACCCGGCGCCGCCCGGCCAGCGACGTCACCTGCACGCCGAGGTGCAGCTCAACGCCGTGGTCGGCGTGCACGGCGGCGAACACCCGCCCCACGTCGACGCCGAGCGTCCGCTGGAAGGGCACAGCGCTCCGCCCGACCAGAGCCACCTCTAGGCCCAGGCGGCGAAGAGAGGCAGCCACCTCGGTCCCCACCCAGCCGGTCCCGATGACGACAGCCCGGCTGGCGGCCCGCGCCGCTGCGCGCAGGCCCTTGGCGTCGGCCAGGCTGCGCAGGCGGTACACCCGCCCGAGATCGAAGCCCGGCACCTCGAGGCCCCTTGCACTGGCCCCGGTGGCGAGGAGCAGCCGGTCGTAGCGCAGGATCCTGCCCCCCGGCGCCAGCTCCGCTTCCTTCTCCCGCGGGTCGAGCCTGGTCACCGCCGTCGAGGTGAGCAGCTCGATGGCCTTGTCTTCGTAGAAGCGCTCCCCGTGGACAGCAGCCTCCTCGAAGCCGGACCGGCCGACGCAGGTAGGACTTCGATAGCGGAGGGCGCTGGCAGGGCCGGACCGGCTCCTCGCCCACGAGGACGATCCGCCCGTCGAAGCCCCACGCCCGGAGGGACTCGGCGGCCTTGGCCCCGGCCAGGCCGGCTCCGACGATCGCCATGGTCTGCGGTATCGGCATGGACCTCCTCCTGGCCTCGACCTCTTGTTCTCCCAAGTATATGAACGGGCCAGCAGAACAACGATCGGGAGGCCCCGGCCCGGTCAGTCGTACTTCTCGGTACGGATCTGGGTCGGGTCGAGCCCGAGCTCGACGAGCCAACCGGTCACGTCGTCGACCATCGCGGGGGGCCCGCACAGGTACGCCAGGCGGGGACCCCCGACCCCGAGCGCGTCCTCCAGCATGGCGGCGTCGATGCGTCGGTGGTGGGCGGCGCGGGGATCGCCCGGGTCCCTGGTGAAGGAGTGCAGGACCTCGAGCCATGGGCAGGTCTCCGCCAGTCGGGCGAGGTCCTCGTGGTAGAGGGCATGATCGAAGTCAGACGCCGAGCACAGGAGGGCCATGGGCACGTCCAGCCCTCGCGAGGCGCCGTAGCGGATGATGGCCATGAGGGGTACCACCCCGCTGCCGACGCCGACCAGGAGGAGCGGGCCGCCGTCCTCCTCCGTCCAGCAGAAGCGCCCGGCCGGGCCTCGAACCTCCAGGCTCTCGCCCGGGGAAACGTCCCGGACCAGCCGGGGGGAGACGAGGCCCTCCCCGACCTCCTTCACGCCGAGATCGATGACCGAGGGCTCGGGGAACGGCGAGGAGCCCACGGAGTACGCCCGCTGCACGGGTCGTGGGCGGCCCGGGACGGCGAGGCGCAGGTTATAGTACTGGCCGGGAAGGAAGCCGGAGGGGCGCTCCAGGCGCAGGCGCAGCGTGACGGCGTCGGGTGCCTCCACGATGAGCTCGGCGACCTGAGCCAGCTGCCAAGCTGTCGGCTCTCGTCCCACGCAGGTCGAGCCTACCCGGTTGTTCTAGTGGAAGTTTGAGATACACTCGCCGTAGAGCGGTCGGTCGATCAGAAGAGGAGGAGGCTGTGATGCTAAAAGAGGCAGGCGCGCCGATGGGCGTGCGCCAGGGGAGTGCCAGATGAGCGCCCCGCCGAGCGAAGTCGCAGCGCTGGCGAGCGCCGAGTACCAGTACGGCTTCGTCACCGACATCGAGACCGATCTCGCCCCTCGCGGCCTGAGCGAGGAGGTCATCGCCTCGATCTCGGCCAGGAAGGACGAGCCCGACTGGCTCCTCGAGTGGCGCCTGCGGGCGTACCGCCACTGGCTCACGATGACCGAGCCCAGCTGGCAGAACGTGACCTACCCGCCGATCGACTACCAGGACATCATCTACTACGCGGCCCCCAAGGCGAAGGCCGCCCCGGGGAGCCTGGACGAGGTCGACCCCGAGCTGCGGGCGATGTTCGACAAGCTCGGCATCTCCCTGGCCGAGCAGGAGCGGCTCTCGGGCGTCGCGGTGGACGCGGTGGTCGACTCGGTGTCGGTGGCCACGACCTTCCAGAAGCGCCTCGCCGACGCGGGGGTCATCTTCTGCTCCTTCTCCGAGGCGGTGCGGACGCATCCGGACCTGGTGCGGGCCCACCTCGGCTCCGTGGTCCCCTACCGGGACAACTTCTTCGCCACCCTCAACTCCGCGGTTTTCTCCGACGGCTCGTTCTGCTACGTGCCGCGAGGAGTGCGCTGCCCGATGGAGCTGTCCACGTACTTCCGGATCAACGCCGCCGACACCGGCCAGTTCGAGCGGACCCTGATCGTGGCCGAGGACGGAGCCGAGGTGAGCTACCTGGAGGGCTGCACGGCTCCGAGGCGCGACGACAACCAGCTGCACGCTGCGGTGGTCGAGCTGGTCGCCATGGAAGGCGCCCGGATCAAGTACTCCACCGTGCAGAACTGGTACCCGGGGGACGCAGAGGGCCGAGGCGGCATCTACAACTTCGTCACCAAGCGCGGCAGGTGCGCCGGCGCCCGGTCCAAGATCTCCTGGACCCAGGTGGAGACCGGCTCCTCGATCACCTGGAAGTACCCGGGCGTGGTCCTTCAGGGGGAGGGCTCGGTCGGGGAGTTCTACTCGGTGGCGCTCAGCGCCAACCGCCAGCAGGCGGACACCGGCACCAAGATGGTCCACATCGGCAAGGACACCCGCAGCACCATCGTGTCCAAGGCGATCTCGGCCGGGCACGGGCAGAACACCTACCGGGGCCAGGTGAAGGTGCTCCGCTCTGCCGAGCGGGCAAGGAACCATACCCGGTGCGACTCGCTGCTGATCGGGCCCGAGTGCGGGGCGCACACCTTTCCCTACGTCGAGGTGAAGACCTCGTCGGCCCAGGTCGAGCACGAGGCCTCCACCTCCAAGGTGAGCGAGGACCAGCTGTTCTACGCCCGCCAGCGCGGGCTCAGCGAGGAGGAGGCCACGTCCATGATCGTGAACGGGTTCTGCCGTGAGGTCTTCAAGGAGCTCCCCATGGAGTTCGCCATCGAGGCCCAGCGCCTCTTGAACGTGAGCCTGGAAGGGAGCGTCGGCTGATGCTGCGGATCGAGAGCCTCCACGCGAGCGTTGAGGGGACCGAGATCCTGCGGGGGGTGAGCCTGGAGCTGGCGGCCGGGGAGGTCCACGCCATCATGGGGCCCAACGGCTCGGGCAAGTCCACCCTGGCCCACGTGCTGGCCGGCAGGGAGCCCTACGAGGTGACGGGCGAGGTCATCTACGAGGGTCAGGACCTGCTCGCCATGTCGCCCGAGGAACGGGCCGCAGCGGGGGTGTTCCTCGCCTTCCAGCACCCCGTCGAGATCCCGGGGGTGGGGAACCTGTACTTCTTGCGCACAGCGCTCAACGCGGTGCGCCGGGCCAGGGGCCTGGGCGAGGTGGGCCCAACCGAGTTCCTGGCCCTCGCCCAGGAGAGGATGGCACTGGTCGAGATGGACAAGGGCTTCCTCTCGCGCTCGGTCAACGAGGGCTTCTCGGGCGGCGAGAAGAAGCGGAATGAGATCCTCCAGATGGCCATCCTCGAGCCCCGGCTCGCCATCCTGGACGAGACCGACTCGGGCCTCGACATCGACGCCCTTCGCGTCGTGGCCGGCGGCGTGAGCGCCCTGCGCAGCACGGATCGGGCGATGCTGGTCATCACCCACCACCAGCGGCTCCTCGACTACCTCGTCCCCGACCGGGTCCACGTCCTGGCCGGCGGCCGGGTGGTCCGCTCGGGAGGCAGGGAGCTCGCCGCCGCTCTCGAGCAGCACGGCTACGCCGGCCTCGACCTCGAGCGCCGCGAGCCGTCCGTGCCGGTCGGAGCGGCACGGTGACAGTGGCCACCGGCGTGCGCGGAACGCTCGATGCGACGTGGCCCCCCCGTGCCGATCTCGGCCACGACGAGCCCGGCTGGCTGGCCCGGGCTCGGCGCGAGGCGTGGGCGTGGGTCTCCGAGAACGGCTTCCCGACCCGCAAGCACGAGGACTGGCGCTACGTCCGCCTCGACCCGATCCTCCAGGCGGGTTTCGAGCCCGCCATGGGTGGGGCCGCCCACGAGGTGTCGCCGGGCTCGATCGCCGGGCTGGGAGACCTCGGGGGAGCACGCCTCCTCTTCGTCGACGGCCACCTGGAGCCCGGGCTCTCGCGCCTCGAGGCGTTGCCGGACGGGGCCACCGTCACCAACCTGGCCTCGCTCGTCGCCGCGGGAGACGAGCGCCCCCGTCGTCTCTGGGCGCCCCGTGCCGGTTCGTACCGCCACGCGTTCGCAGCTCTCAACGCCGCGCTCGCCGAGGACGGGGCGTTCATCTGGCTGCGAGCGGGCACGGTCCTCGCGGGCCCGATCGAGCTCGTCTTCTGGTCGTCCGGCGGCGACCCCCCGGCGGTGTCGAGCCCGCGCTCGATCATCCTGGCGGGGGCGGGCGCCCGGGGTAGCGTCGTCGAGACCTACGCCGGAGCCTCCGGCGGCGTCTACTGCACCAACGCCGTCACCCAGGTCTTCCTCGACGAGGGTGCCCAGGTCGAGCACCACAGGGTGCAGGCGGAGTCCGAGGGCGCCTTCCACCTGGCCTCCCTCCAGGCCAGCCTGGGCCGGGCCAGCCGGCTCTCCTCGCGCTCCCTCACTCTCGGCTCGGCGATCTCCCGCCAGGAGGTGGACGTGCGCCTCCCGGCCGAGGAGGCCGAGGTCGACCTGGAGGGGCTGTACCTGCCGACCCGCTCCCAGCATCACGACAACCCGATCCTGGTCGAGCACGCAGCGCCGCGCTGCGTGAGCCGCCAGCTGTACAAGGGGGTCGTCGACGGCGCCGGCCACGGGGTGTTCAACGGCCACATCGTCGTGCGCCCCGGGGCCTTCGGCACCGACGCCAGCCAGACGAACAAGAACCTGGTGCTCTCCGACCGCGCCGAGGTCGACACCCGCCCCCGCCTCGAGATCTTCGCCGACGACGTCATGTGCACCCACGGCGCGGCCGTGGGACGCCTGGACGAGGAGGCCCTGTTCTACCTCAGGTCCCGCGGGATCCCCCACGAGGAGGCCAGAGGCCTGCTCACCAACGGCTTCGCCCGGGAGATGGTGACGCGCTGGCCGGATGGGCCTCTCCGGGCGCGGGCGGAGCGGCTCGTCGCGAACCGGCTCGGAGCCGCCCACGACGGGCTCCGGACGGGGCTGCCGGCCGGGCTGCTCCGCCCGCTGCCGGGAGAGGAGCCACGATGAGCCCCGACTCCCACCAGCCGGTCACGCTCGGCCGGGACTGCCCGGGGATCCTGATCCCGAGCGGTCGGGCGGTGGTCCTGCGCCGTGGCGAGCAGGTCGTGGTCGTCCAGACCCTGGGCGGGAGCTTCACCGTCCAGACCGACAGCGGCCACCTGGCCCGTGTGGACGGGCATGATGCCCACGCCCTCGGGCTCGACGGCACCGAGGCCGTCGAGCGTCAGGGCGAGCAAGGGCCCGACGACGCCCCGTTCGACCCCGAGAGAGTGATCGAGCAGCTGAGGACGGTCTTCGACCCCGAGATCCCGATCAACGTCGTGGACCTCGGCCTCGTCTACGCATGCGACACGCGGCCCCTGCCCGGCGGCGGGCACCGGGTAGAGATCAAGATGTCGATGACGGCTCCGGGCTGCGGGATGGGTGACGTGCTGCGAGAGGACGCCCGGAGCAGGGTCGCCTCCGTTCCCGGTGTGGCCGAGGTCGACGTGGAGCTCGTCTGGGACCCGCCCTGGGATCTGGGCCGGATGTCCGAGGAGGCCCGCCTGCAGCTGGGCCTCTGGTGAGGTGCGGCCAGCGACGACAGACGGCCGGCAGCCCGCGCCGTGCACCCGATTGCTCCGCTGTAAACTCGACTTTCAAGTCTCCCCGCAACGGTGCGGGGGACCCGTTGGGGGAGAGGAGCCATGGCCGACAGCGTGCAACGAGAGGCTCGGGCACTGGGGGACCCGACGCGCCATCGGATCTTCTCGTACATCGTGGAGGCCGAGCACCCCGTCGGGGTGGCGGAGCTCACCGCGCATGTGCAGCTCAACCACAACGCGGTCCGCCAGCACCTGGCGGTGCTGCGTGACGCCGGCCTAGTGGTGGAAGAGGTGGAGGAGCGCGACCGGCCGGGACGGCCCCGACTCCTCTACCGGCTGAACCCTGAGGTGGGCGGGACTTGGGGGACGCCGGGTCCCTACGAGGAGCTCGCCTCGCTGCTGTCCAGCGCCCTCACTCAGCACCGGGGTACCCGGGAGACGGGGCAGGCGGCCGGGCGCGAGCGGGCGGCCCGGCTGGACCACTCGGCGGGCCCGGTGGCGACCTTGGAGGCAGAGATGGTCGTACGGGGCTTCCGGCCGGCCAGGGTCGAGCGCGGCAGGCGGGTGGAGTTCGTCCTCGGTCGCTGCCCCTACGAGAAGGCGGCGGCGGGCAGCCCCGACACCGTCTGCCAGCTGCACCTGGGGCTGGCCGAGGGCCTGGCCGAGGGCGTCGGGGGGGTCGAGGTGACTCGCCTCATCGCCATGGACCCACGTCGGGCCGGCTGCCGGCTGGTGCTGCGGCGGACCGGGGCCGGCACGGGGCGGGCCTTCACTAGTATCTCTAGTTGATGCTAAAATAACTGGTGTGACCGAGACGGCGCTCCCCACCGGCTCCGACCCGGGACCGAAGCCCTCGTTCCCGAAGGTCCTCGACGTTCCGTCCCTTGATCGCGGGCGGCGAGCAGCCCTTTGAGACGATCATGGCAGCCGTCGGCGAGCTCGAGGACGGCCAGGCCCTCGTCGTCCAGGCCCCTTTCGAGCCGACACCGCTGGAGGGCGTGCTGTCGGGCCAGGGTTTCGCGTACGAGGCCACCGAGATCGGCGGGGGGACTGGCAGGTCTGCTTCACCCGGGGCGGGTGATCCACCCCGCGCCCGGCCGCGCCGTGACCAGGTGCGCTGACGAAAGGAAGGCATGCGATGACCATCGAGCCGGCCGCCGTCGAGCGGGCGACGGATGCGCTCCGTGACGTCTACGATCCCGAGCTCTGCCTGGACGTGGTCTCCCTCGGGCTGGTCTACGCCTGCGCGTGGAAGGAGACCGCCTGGTGGTGGGGATGACCCTCACCACGTCACGGTGCCCGGTCTCCGAGAGCCTCCCGATCGAAGCCCGCGAGGCCGTGGCTGCCGCCTTGGGACCAGCCGGCGAGGTGGACCAGCAGGTGGTCTGGGCTCCGCCCTGGACCCCGGACCGGATGAGCGACGAGGCCACTTCGGCCCTTCGCTTCCCCCGCCCCAGGCCCGAGCCGGTCGGCATCGCCCGCCGCTGCCGACCGGCTGCCGGCGGCGGTCACGCCACTGTCTCCTGGCGGCGGACGCGGACCCGCCACAGCTCAGGCCCTCGTGCCAGGTAGGACCACTCATAGGCCCCGGGCCACAGCGCATCCAGCTGGTAGTGAAGGGGCTGGGGGTCGTGGTCGTTCAGGAGGACGAGGGACTGGCCGGACTGGAGGTCGCCAAGGCGAGCGAAGATCGTGTCGTGGGGGGACGCGCGGGGCAGCACCCGCACGTCGGGCTCCTCTCCGCCGCCGGCCGCCCCGGACAGGTACTCGCTCATGGCGTTCAGCACGGAGGCCAGGTCGACGTCCGGACGGGCGGAGAGGGCAGGGAGTACCAGGTCGTTCTCCTTGCCGGCGTGCAGCGCGAAGACAGCAGCGATCGCCCGCGCCCGGCCGGCCCCCCGTGCTCCGGGCGTCTCGGCGACGAGAGCCGCCTCCGCGCCGAGCCAGCCGTGCTCGGTCACCATGGCCTGGATGAGGCTGCCCAGGGCGCCCGTGCGAGCCAGCGGGTACAGCGCTATCTCCTCAGCCGCAGCGTGGGGGATCACCTCGCCTTGCAGGTACTCGGCCACCGCCCCGAGCTCGGCCTCCGCCAGTCTCCCGCTGTCGACTGCACCCTCGGCCGTCCGGACCCTCTCCTCGAGCCCGGCGACCAGTCCGGCGTGGTGGGCGACCATGGCCGCCCGGACCTCCTCGTTGCGGCCGGTTCCTGCGGGGCGGGGGCCCGCGTGACTCACCTCGGCCATCGACTCCTCCTTGGACTTGGAACAAACTCAAGTATAGGCTAGAAGTATGGGGCGGAAGCTGCAGGGAGGAGTGGGGCGGAAGCTGCAAGGAGGAGTGGGGCGGAAGCTGCAAGGAGGAGTATGGGGCGGAAGCTGCAAGGAGGAGACGCAGGGACGCCGGCGGGCCCGAGTGCCGGCCCCGTTGCCACCTCGTCGCCCGCGCGGCGGCCCGACGGCATGCCGCCGACGGTGCCGCCGGCCGACGTGCCCCTGGCCTTCCTCGGCCTCTCCGGGCTGGGCCTGGTGGCCACCGGGGCGGGCCTGGTGGCGATGGCCGGGCACGCCGTCGCCGAGCTGACCGCCGATCCGGTCATCTCGGTCGTCCACCTCGGGATGCTGGCCTTCCTCACCACCGGGATGCTCGGCGCCCTGCACCAGTTCGCCCCGGTCGTGAGCCGCCGGGCGCTGCGCTCCGTGCCGGCTGCCAGGCTCAGCGTCGCCGGCTTCGCACTGGGAGCGTGGGGGCTGGCGGGCAGCTTCGCCCTGTCCGACGACGCCCTGCTCGGTGCCGCCGGAGCCGTGCTCGCCGTCTCGGTGGCCCTCATCGTGTGGAACCTGTCCGGTCCGCTGTCGGCACGAGGCGGGGGGGTCCCGGTGACCGGGCTCAGGTGGTCGATGGCGGCCTGGTGGCGGTGGTGGCCTTCGGGGTCACCTACGTGGCCGACCGGGAGGCTCACGAGACCTGGTTCGGCCTCGTCCCCCGTCTGGTCCTGGCCCACGCCCACATCGGTCTCCTCGGCTTCCTCGGGCTCACGTACGTGGCGGTCGCCGAGAAGCTCTGGCCAATGTTCCTCCTCGCCCATCGCCCAGGGCCCAGCCCGGCGCGCTTGGCCGTGCGCCTGGTCCCGGCGGGCCTCGCCCTCCTGGCCGCAGGGCTGGTGGCGGGGCTGGGGCCTCTCGCCACCGCCGGCGCGGTGGTGGTGGCAGCCGGCCTCGGTGCCCACCTCGCCTCCTTCGCCGGCCTGGTCCGGCATCGTCGGCGACCCCTCGAGCTGCTCCACTGGTTCGTCCTCACCTCGGCCTGCCTCCTCGTCGTCGCAGCGGGCCTGGCCGCCGCAGCCGCATGGGCCCCGGTGACCCCCCCTGGTCGGGCCCACCTGGTGGCGGCCGAGGTCGCCGCCCTGGGGGGCTGGGTGACGCTGGCCTTCGTGGGCCATGCGCACAAGGTCGTGCCCTTCATCACCTGGGGCATCCTGCGTCGCAGCGGGTTACGCAGCGGTCCGTCCGGGCGACCGCTGGTCTTCTCCGACCTCTACGACGCCCGGGTGGCCCGGGCGACCTTCACCAGCGCCGTCGTCGGGGTAGGCGGGAGCGTTGCCGGCCTCGCCGCCGGGATCGAGGCGCTTGTCGTCGTCGGAGGGGTGGGCCTGGCCCTGACGGGGGTGGCCCTTCTCAACCTCGGCCTCGGCCCCTTCGCCATGCGCCGCCGCGTACGCTCCCGTGCCATGGCGACCGCTCCGGGCGGGCCCGCCCTCGGGGCAGGGGGGACGTCGTGATGGTATCGACCACGTTTCTCGTCACCATCGAGATCCTCTCGGCGTGCGTCTGGGTGGGCAGCCTCGCCTGCCTGACGGTCGTCTCCAGCGCTGCCCGCCATGCGCTCGAAGGTCCCTCTCAGGTTGCGCTCTTCCGCGCTCTCGGCCGGCGCTACGCGATCGTCGGTAGCGGGTCGTTGCTGGTGGCGATCGGGGCCGGGCTCACCCTGGTGTGGCCGCCCTCGGCCTGGCCCGGGACGATCGACGCCGCCGCCGCGCTCACCGGTCTCCTGGTCCTTGCCACCGCGGCCGGCATGGCCCAGGCGCGGGCGATCACCCGCCTGCGACGGCGGGCCGAGGGCGGGGCCACGGCCCGTCCCGCTCTCGGAACCCTCGAGGCCGTTCGTCGCGGCCGGGTGTTGGCCAGCTCTCTCCGCAGCCTGATGGCTGTGGTCACCGTCGCCATCGTGGTGCTCGTGGCTGTCGTAATCTCTCACTGACCATGCCATGAACGAACCAGGCGCGGGGACGTCCCTACTCACGGTCGGCCACGGGACCATGGAGCGCCAGGAGCTCGCGGACCTGCTGGCCGGATCAGGAGTGGAGCTGGTGGTCGACGTGCGCAGCGTCCCGGCCAGCCGGCGCCACCGCACTTCTCCCGCGACCAGCTCGACGTCTGGCTTCCCGCCGCCTGCATCGACTACCGCTGGGAGCGTCGTCTCGGCGGCTTCCGCCGCCCCCGGCGGAACTCCCCGAACGTAGCCTTGCGCCACCCCCTGGTTCCGGGGCTATGCCGACTTCATGGCCACGCCCGAGTTCCAAGACGCCCTGAAGGCGGTGATGGGTGAGGCGGTGGACCGGCGGACGGCCGTCATGTGCGAGGAAGCCGTCTGGTGGCGCTGCCACCGGCGGCTGAATCGCCGACGCCGCCGAGCTGCTCTTCGAAGCGCAGGTCCTTCATCTTGGCCATGACGGCCGGCTGGCGCCCCATCGCCTCACAGAGGGAGCCCGTCGCGCAGGCGCAGATCGAAGTGCCCGTTCAAGGTGTCGCTGATGGCCGAGTAGCCCATCGACAGCGACCTGGGCACGAGGAGGCCGATCACCGCGAGGCCGACGGCGCCCAGGGCCGGCCACCAGAACACCTTGACCGGCAGCCGCCGGACCGGAAGGCCGCTTCCATTGCGAACAGGCCCTTGTTGAGCACGACGGCCATGGCGCCCGCCGCCAGCTCCACCACCGCGAGCAGCGGCAGGTGGGTGAAGCCGACTTGGAGACTCTCGTGGATGGCGAAGAGGGGCGTGGTTCCGAAGGCCAGGATGTGGATGCCGGCTGCGACGCTGCAGGCGATCGACAACGGCACGACCGTGCGCAACGAGCGCTCGAACAGGACGAGCTCAACGGCCAGGATCACCGACGCCAGAGGGGCGTTGAACGTGGCGGCCATCCCGGCCGCCGCCCCGGTCGCCAGCATGATCCCGCGCTCGGCGGGCGAGGTCGGCAGGAACTGCCCGATCAGCGAACCGATGGATCCCCCGGTGACGATGATCGGCCCTTCGGCGCCGAAGGGTCCCCCGAGCCGATCGTGATGGCAGCCGACAGCGGCTTTGCGAGGGCGGCACGGCGCCGGATGCGGCTCTCCCGCACGAGGATGGCTTCGAGGGACTCAGGGATCCCGTGTCCCCGGATCACCTGCGACCAGACGGCGAAGGCCGAGACGAGGAGGCCGCCGATGACGGCAGTCATGATGATGAACGGGCTCGGGCTGTAATGCCGGAGGGTGGGCAGGCTGAACCCGACGTCGTGCAGAAGGGTCAAGTGGGTGATGAGGCCGATGAGCTTGAACAGGCCCACGGCGGCCCCGCCCCCCACCAGGCCCGGGCGACGGCCACGGCTGACAGCAGCCACATCCGTGGCGGCGTGGTCTCCCCGCCCAGCCCTCCGCCCAGCTTCGCCTCGGCCAGCGGCATGAGGCGCCGAGGCGGGGGCGGCGCGCCGTCGCCCTCGTGGACCTCCGGCGAAGCCGACCTGGAGAGGTCGTCCCCGGGAGAGGCGGCGGGCCCCGCTCTCGGAACGCCCGTCTCTGCTCGATCGAGGTGGAGCGCGGTCCGGCCGGTGCCGGAGCCCGCGCCGTCCTACCGCCCGCCACCGGGCCCGCCCCTATCGGGCCGCCCGCCACCGGGCTGAGCGGCGCCGACAGGCCCACCGCCGTCGTCGACTAGCCTCACCCTTGGCCGCTACGAGCAGCCTGGCCCCGCTGCGTGCGCCGAAGGAGAGCATGTAGGCGTCCTTCTCCAGCAGGCGCCTGGCAGCCTGGAGCCAGGCTCCGCTGTTGAGCGCCACGCTGGATGAGCATCCGCGGGGACGCTGACGACACGCTGGGCAAGGACCGGCTGAGAGAGCATCAACGGGCGGGACGGCGGTGAGCGCGTCATGCTGTGCAGGACGTGGACGCGCAAGAGCCCTCCCGTCGCTTCTTTCATTGGACGCACGGGAGGGCCCTTCTTCGCAGATGCCGGAGGCACCCGTGCTCATCGTAGGGACTGAAGAGGCCGTAGTCGAGCAGGAGCTGATCGCCGGGCTGCTGGCCTGCCCGACCTGTCCTGGGGTGCTGGGGCCCTGCGGCCACGCCCGATGGCGGGTGCTTCGCCGCAGAGGGGGAGAAGAGGAGCGCTTCCGACCCCGACGGGCCAAGTGCCGAGCCCATGCCTGCAAGAAGACCCAGGTACTGCTGCCCGACGACACCCTCATCCGCCGTCGTGACGAGGTGGCCGTGATCGGCCAGGCCCTGGAGGCCAAGGTCGGTGGCAATTCGAACGACAAGATCGCTGCCGCCCTCGGCCTGTCCATGGAGATCGTCCGGGGCTGGGTGCGGCGCTTCGCCAGGGACGCCGAGGCCATCCGGGCCCACTTCACCCGGTGGGCGCATGCCCTCGGCCCCTCCCTGGGGCCCATCAAGGCCGCCGGCGACGCCTTCTCGGATGCGATGGAGGCGATCGGGGTGGCGGCTCGTGCCAACGTGCAGCGCTTCGGGCCCCGGCCCGTCTGGTCGATCGCCTCGGTGATGAGCGGCGGGGCGCTGCTCTGCCACTGCCACACGAGCTTTCCCTTTCCGCCCGTTCCCTGATGGGTCAAGGTGGCCTCCTAGCCATTTCGAGCAGAGGAGGACGCCATGGAGGGCAGACACCGAGATGTGGGGCTGTTCCGTTACTCATTGATCCGGGACCCGGCGAGCCCTGAGTTGTCCAAGGCCGAGCGAGGGGCGATGGTGCGCGCCCTGGCCGAGGCCACCCACGCCGGGCCAGATGGTGAGCGGGTCCGGGTCGGCCGCTCCACCATCGACGGCTGGATCCGGGACTGGCGGGTCGGGGGCTTCGAGGCTCTCGTGCCGAGGCCCCGACGCATGGAGCCCCGGACCCCGGCCCAGGTGCTGGGCCTGGCCGAGGCGCTCAAGAAGGAGGTGCCAGGGCGCACAGCCGCCCAGGTCCGTCGCATCATGGACGCCACCGGGGACAACGAGGTCTGCTCGTCCCGCACCATCCAGCGCCACTTCGCCCGCCTCGGGCTCAACACCCGGCCCGACGGCACCGTGGTCAGGGTCTGGGGCCGCTTCCAGGCGTCCAGGCGAAACGAGCTGTGGACAGGAGATGCTCTGCACGGTCCCCAGGTGGGCGGCCGCAAGGCCTACCTGCTCGCTTTCATCGACGACTACTCGAGGGCACTCGTCGGCTACCGCTGGACCCATGCCGAGGACACGTTGCGCCTGGAGGCGGCCCTGCGAGCGGGGCTGGGCGCCAGAGGGGTGCCCGGGGCCATCCTCGTCGACCGGGGGAGCGCCTTCGTCTCCTCCCAGCTGCTGCGGGCCTGTGCTGTCTTGGGCATCCGCCTTATCCACGCCCGACCCCGGGCCCCGGCCACGAAGGGCAAGATCGAAAGGTTCTTCAGGAGCGTCAGGGCCCAGTTCGTGGTCGAGGTGGAAGCGAGAGGGGTGGCCGACCTGGCCGAGCTCAACTCCCTCTTCGCCGCCTGGGTGGAGGTCGTCTATCACCGAGCTGTCCACTCCGAGACCGGCGAAGCTCCACTCGAGCGCTTCCTTCGAGACGGGCCTCCGGCCCTTCCCTCCCCAGGGGACCTGCACGAGGCCTTTCTTTGGTCCGAGGTTCGCATGGTCACCAAGGTCTTTTCAGGAGTCCCGATGCTGTGCGGGGGTGTACCATTTGAGGGCCCTGGAGGGCCTCTGGCGCACTCTTTCTGCGTACCGTGCGCCACGGGCAGAGTGTGAACGGGCCAGGGCAGCGCCCCTCCTTCATCGCGCTTGTCCGCTTGCGCACACGTGTGCGTGACGCACTCACGCAGCTCAGGCGGTACAACGCACACTTCTACCTCCTGAAAAAAGGTCGCCTGTGTCAGCTTGTTCGGGAACTCCTTCGAGGTGGATGTCGCCTTGGTCGGCCGCCGGGTCGAGCTGGTCTTTGACCCTTTCGATCTCACCACGATCGAGGTCCGCTTCGAGGGCCGGGCCATGGGTCTCGCCGTGCCGGTGCGAATCACCCGCCACACCCACCCGAAGGCCCGCCCCGAGGCCGCCCCCGCCCCGGTGCCAACCGGCATCGACTATCTGTCGCTTCTGGTGGCCCGTCGGGAGGCGGAGCTGGCTGGGCGGCCTATCGGCTACGCCGGCCTGGCCGAGGGCGAGGCGGAGGAAAGCGTGGACGCCGATGCCAGGAAGGACGAGTCGTGAGCGCCGGCGGGATCGACGGCCTGAGAGCTCACTACGGGCTGTCGCGCATGCCCTTTGGAAAGGCACTGGCCCCATCCATGCTCCATCCCCACCGGGCCCATGCCGAGGCGGTGGCCCGCATCTCGTGGTGCATCGCCGAGTCCGGTGCGGATCGGGCAAGACGGTGGCAGCCCGAGCGGCGGTGGCCGGGCTCGACGCGTCCCGGCACACCACCTTGTACCTGGGCACGCCGGGCGTCGGCCTGCGGGGCATGTACGGGTCCATCGTGTCCGGCTTGGGCAGCGTGCCCCGTTTCCACGCCGCCTCTTTGATCCCACAGACCCAGGATCTGCTCGCCGCCGAGTCCGCCGAGCGGGGCAAGGCGGTGACGGTGGTGGTGGACGAGAGCCACCTCCTGGACGCCGACACCCTGGAGGGGCTGCGCTGCCTGTCCAACGCCGGCATGGATGCCGTCGCCCCCTTCTCGTTGTTGTTGCTGGGACAGCCCACCCTCCGTCGGCGCCTGCGTCTCGGGGCCTTCGCCGCACTGGATCAGCGGGTGGGCCTGCGCTATGCCATGGCGGGCCTGGAAGAGACCGAGACCGGGCCTTACATCGCGCATCACTTGAAGCTCGCCGGCAGGGCCGACACGATCTTCTCCGACGATGCGGTGGCGCTCATCCACCAGGTCTCGAGGGGCCTGCCCCGGGTGGTCAACAACCTGGCCACCCAGTCGCTCGTGGCCGCCTTCGCCGCCGGCAAGGCCATGGTGGACGAGTCGTCTGCTCGGGCCGCGGTCACCGAGGTGGCCTCGGAGTGAGCACCTCCCCCAGACCCCAGCTGGCCCTCTTCGACCCCGCTGACGGCTCTGGCGGCTCTGGCCCCCTGTCCTTGGCGCCCCCGGCCCTTCCCGTGCTGGTCCGTGAGGAGCCTGAAGGTGACCCCTGGCCGGCTCCCCCCGCCAGGGAGGCCTTTTCCGGCCTGGCCGGAAAGGCGGTGGGTGCCCTTGCACCTTCCACCGAGGCCGATCCGGTGGCCATCTTGGTCCAGCTCCTGGTGGGGGTGGGCTCGGTGCTCGGCCGTCGGGCCCACTACCAGGTCGGGGCCAGTCGCCATGGCACCAACGAGTTCGTGATCCTGGTCGGCCCGTCGGGCCATGGGCGCAAGGGGTCGTCCTGGGACGTGGTGGAAGCCGTGCTC
This sequence comes from Acidimicrobiales bacterium, assembly GCA_050744025.1. Lineage (GTDB taxonomy): Bacteria > Actinomycetota > Acidimicrobiia > Acidimicrobiales > JAJPHD01 > JBOGGR01. The sequence goes on along the minus strand of JBOGGR010000406.1, from coordinate 4,853 downwards.
GCCACGGTGGACCGGGCCTGGGCCACGAAGCGGGTCCACTCGGGGCTGTCGGGAGAGGGCCTCATCTGGCACCTGCGTGACGACGAGGACGGACCTTGCCCCGATTCCCGCCTGCTGGTGCTCGAGCCCGAGCTGGCCTCGGTGCTGAAAGCCGGCTCCCGGGACAACTCGACGTTGTCCCCGGTGCTGCGCAACGCCTGGGACGGCAAGGTCCTCCAAGTCCTCACCAAGCATGACCCGGCTCGGGCCAGCGAGGCCCACGTCTCGGTCATCGGGCACATCACCTCAGATGAGCTCTGCCGGCACATCACAGGGACAGAAGCCGTGAACGGGTTCCTCAATCGGTTCCTGGTCGTGGCCGTGCGCAGGGCCCAGCTACTGCCCGAAGGGGGATCTCCAGACGAGGCCACCTTGACCCCACTGGTCACCGCCCTCGCCGACGCCGTGGCCTTCACCCGGCCCGGAGACCGATTGATGTTCGACGAGGAGGCCCGGGCCATCTGGGGGCAGGCCTACCCCACCTTGAGCGCCTCTCGGGCGGGGCTGCTGGGAGCGATCTGTGGGCGGGCCGAGGCCCATGTGGTCCGCCTCGCCCTCCTCTATGCCATCTTGGACCACCGAGGCACCATCGGTGCCTCACACCTGAACGCCGCCCTGGCCCATTGGGACTACGCCGCCCGATCGGCCGCCTTCGTCTTCGACACGCTCGGCGACCCGGTGGCCGACGAGATCGGCCGGGCCATCTCCAAGGAGCCCGAGGGCCTCACCCGCTCGCAGATCCGGGACCTCTTCGCCCGCAACCGATCCAGGGCTCAGATCGAGGCGGCCCTCGACCTGCTCGTTCGCACCGGGCGCATCACCCGACGGGCGAACAGTGGCCGGGGTCGGCCGACCGAGGTGTGGTCAGCCCGACCGACGCACAGCTGAGCTTGAGGGCCAGGCCCTCACGGTCCCGACCTTCCTCGCCGCTCACGGCGGCCGTGTGGACGTCGGCCCACTGGCAGCCGTCCGCACATGCCACCAGACCGTGTTCGTCACGCACTCCCACCCGCCGGTCGGTTCCCGGGCGCCCCGTCTGTGCCAGAGGAGCCCCCCCTCCTTCACTGCGAATACCGGCCGGGCGCACTTCGGTCGTTTATGTCGTTGATCGTCTCGGCGTCCCCCAGCCTGGCTGAGAGTGTCGCCGCCATCCTCATTCAGCGTGGCCGGCAACACCCGCCGTCGCGGCCCTCCCTCGCCAGCAGCTTGGCCAATTGGGTCAGATCTCCACGACCGCGCTCTTCCAACTCGATCCGGGCGCCGTCGGTGAACTCGACAAGAACCGTCGCCGGCCAAAGCCCCGGGCTCACACGGCCCAACCGGGCTCGCGAGCTGGTGAGGGCCAGCAGGTGCAGGCGGACCTCGCTGGCGTGCCCCGGCCGAGCGCGTCGCCTCCGTCGCGATCCGGTCCCTGTCGTGCCCTGGCCCTGGGTACCCCGCACTCCCCCCTCCTCTCTCCTCTCCGCTGCCGATCTCCCCGACCGCGAGGCGGCCGGTCATGGTGGCCGTTCGGCACTTCGCAGCGGTACGCCGTGACGGAGAGGTGCTGGGGCGTGGCTCGCTCCCACGGCCTCTTGAGTTCGCCAATAGCCTCTGGTCAATCCCGATATACCTCGCCATAATCTCGACAATACTAGGTACGCCCTGTTCACCACCAAGATTAGGCTAGCTATGGCTGGTTTATATCAACAAGTCGGTGAGCGCCCGGTCCTGGGGTGGGCGCCTCGCTCGGCCCCGGACCGCACACGGAGGCCTTCCCGGTGGCGGTGGATGCTCAGGTACACGAGGGGCGTGGCGCCGGCACGGATGGCACGCCTGGCGCCACGGGGAACGAACGCCAGGCTGGCCGGCTCGACGGGATGGGCGGCGTCGTCCACCACCACCCAGCCCGAGCCTTCGAGGGCGACGAGGACGACCTCGACCTCGGTGTTCACGTGCTCGCCGACCTCGGCCCCGGGCTCCAGCCGGGCGAGGTTCACGTTGAGGTCGGAGCTGCGGCCCAGGGTCCAGAGGACCCCGTTGCCCGACTGGCCCCTCGACAGGACGGCGAGCTCCACCACCCGGACCCCCTCACGTTCAGGCTGGGCGCTCATCGAGGCCCCGCCGACGATGCAGCGGGTCGTGGGGGCAAGGCATCGTCACCTCGTGGATCTTATACTTCTACCCGGAGCTAGACCAAGCTGCTCAATAGCCGCCGTAGCCGCTGCCGCCGGAGCTCGTGACGGCTTTGCCTTCGGGAGACACCGCGTACCAGAGGGCGCCGTACGAGGACACGCCTTCGCCGTTGGCCTGGCCGGGAGCCGAGTCGCCGGCGTAGTGGTACAGGGGGTGGCCGCCGTATGTCACCTGGCGCGCGCCGCCCTTGCGAGTGATGGTGCCGACGAGGGAAGCCGATCCCCCGGTGATGTGCGGGGACCCGGTGGTGAGCAACCGGTGGCCATTGTTAGTTACTTCCCCCGGAAAAAAGCCCACCAGGGCCCTGAGGCCGAAAAAGTGGGACGCCAAAGCGTCCCATGGCTCGTTGTCGGCGTGGGGACTAGGTCACGGGGGTGGTGTCCTTGACTGGCGACCGCCTCTTGGTGGCGGGTGGCTCCATCCCGGCGACGGTGTCGAGGTTGTAGGCCAAGGCACTCCAGCCCTCCCAGATCCGAGCACCTTGCTTGCCCTTCAGCCGGGGGCGGCCGGCTTGGTACTCGCGCTTGAGGTGCGAGATGCGGCCTTCGGCCCCGACCCGGTAGGGGGCGAGCCGGCGCCGAGTGCGCTTGGAGCCGGCGTTGACCGACGAGCCGACGATGAACACCGAGACACCCTTGAGGACCGCCTCAGTCTTGTCGCGAAGGAAGCCGGCATCGAAGGAGGCCTCTTTGAGCTTGATCCCGAGCCGCTTCAGCTCGGCTGCGGTGGCGGGGAGGAGGGCGTTCTCGTGAGTGGAGCCCGCCTCGAGCTTGGGAGGGAGCAGGATGCCGCGAGCGCCACGCTTTGTGTTGGCGGTGACCTCGGCGAACTGGGTCACATAGCCGAACTCGTTGGGGTGGTCGAGCTTGCCGCGACGGATCGGGCGGGCGTCAGGGTCGAACAGCGAGACCAGCCGGTCGGTGATCTTCTCGCCGGCGAAGCGCTTGGCGACCTGGTCGGTCACCCGTTTGGACAGGGTGATGACCTCGCCCAGGTAGGCGATCGCCTTGGTCCGTGCGGCCACAGAGACGCCTTTGGGGCGCGACCGGGAGGCCTTGGCCTGGGCCAGCAGCTTGTCAGCCTCTCGGACAGATGCCTTGACCTGGTCAGCTGCCTCCTCGGTCAGGCGCTGCACCTCGGCCTTGGCGGCCCCGGTCCGTCGCCTGAGGGTGCGGGTCATCGCCCGCAGGCGCCGACCCACCGCCCGGGAGCGGTCCCGCACCCGGGCGGTGGTGGCAGGGACCGCGGCTGCCAGTTGGCGCCCCGCTCGGGCCAGGACCCGTACCGCGTCTGAGGCCAGACCGGCGTCGGTGGGGTAGCGGATGTCCGCGCCAGCCACGGTGGAGTCCACCCGCATCGCCCGGGGCCGGGACCGTTTGTCAGCGATGGCCCGCTCGACCACCGAGCGGACCAGGTCGTCAGTCAGCTCCGCGCCGATGCGTCGCGTGAGCTTGCGCACCGTGGACTCATCGGGCACGGCCGCGCTGAGCGGGATCAGACAGAAGCGTCGCAGGTGCAAAGAGTCGGTTATAGCTGCCATCAGAGTCTCGTAGCCGAAGCCGGTTCGGTGCTTGAGGACCATCACCCGCAGGTAGGTGGCCATGGCGATGGTGGGACGGCCCCGGTCGACAACCCTGAGGTGGCTCTCGGCACCGACCTTGCGCCAGTGCTCGGAAAAGAGATCAAGCAACTTCGGGTCCGATAGCAGCTCGTCGAGCCTGGCCAGCTCACCGGGCAGCACCTTGATCTCTGCGGGCAGCAGGGCATCGAAGAGCAGATCCGGCGACGGGCTACGCAGACGAAGCACTGGTCGGGCAGCGTGGCAGCGTAGACGCTGTAAGGCTGCGAGTGGTGGATGGTCATGGTCAAGCAAGACTGTGCGGCCATGGCGACCGACATCTCCGAGCAGGCACGCTTGGCGCACTACCAGGGCGAGCTGCGACGCCTCGTTGCCGAGGTGGGCGATATCGGCTTCATCTCGCCCGGCAGCCTGGTGCACCGCCACACCACCTGCGGCAAGCCCGGCTGCCGTTGCCAGGCCGACCCCCCACGCCTGCACGGGCCCTACTGGCAGTGGAGCCGTGCCGTGGCGGGCAAGACCGTCACCCGCCGGGTCACCGACAAGCAGGCCCCCCTCTACCAGGAGTGGATTGCCAATCGTCGGCGCCTGCGCCAGGTGATCGCCGACATTGAAGAGGTCTCCCGACAGGCTGCGGAGGTCCTCCTCACCACCTCTGAGCCGAGCCGATCAGCTACCCCGCCGGGGCCGGGCCTGTTGAAGATCAAGGGTCCCAGGCCGCCTTTTTCCGGGGGAAGTTTAGTTAGGCGCAGGCCCCGTAACACGAGGACGTGCCCTTGGCGTCCTTCTCGAACAGGTACAGGGTTCGGCCCTTGGCGTCGACCAGGATCTTGGACAGGGTGGGGTAGGCAACCGTTGACACAATAGTGAGTGGTACCGAGCGTACCAGTGATCGAGTGATACGCTGCGGTGGTGAATCTGACGGAGTGGGCGCGGCGCCAGGGCGTTCATCCCCAGACCGCCTACCGCTGGTTTCGTGAGGGGACGCTGCCAGTGCCGGCGGTGCGGGTGAACAGCCGCAGTGTCCTGGTCGCGCCCGAGGCGGCCATCTCGGCGCCGA